>JAYUHQ010000132.1:0-13877 GCA_043766895.1 Aestuariivirga sp. | reverse complement strand
GCGCGCCTTCAAACGCATCACCGAGGTTGCAGCCAAAACCCATGCCCCAGCAAACCTGCGCATTGCGGTCAATGGTGGGGGCTGTTCGGGCTTTCAATATGAATTCTCCTTGTCGGCAACACCAGAGCCAGACGACATTGCCATTGAGCACGATGGTGCCACGGTCTTGGTCGATTCGACATCTCTGATGCATATGGCCGGTTCCACCGTAGATTTTGTTGATGATCTGATGGGCCAATCTTTCCGCATTGCTAATCCACAAGCCAAATCATCTTGTGGCTGCGGCACAAGTTTTTCACTTTAAACCATGCGGATTGCCACATGGAACGTGAACTCAATCAAAGCCCATTTTGAACAAGTGATAAGTTGGGTGAAAGATGAAAAGCCCGACGTGCTTTGTCTGCAAGAATTGAAATGCGAAGACCACGCATTCCCAACCGCCGCATTCGAAGAATTGGGGTTCACCTGCGCCGTTCACGGCCAAAAAACCTATAATGGCGTGGCACTTTTAGCACGCGGCAAAATTGAAGATGTAAAGCGCGGCCTGCCCGGCGATGATTCGGACGAACAGGCGCGATTTGTTTCAGGCACAGTGTTTGGCGCCTCTCGCCCGGTCACAGTGGCCGCTTTGTATTTGCCCAACGGCAACCCCGCACCAGGGCCAAAATATGATTATAAACTGGGTTGGATGAATAGGCTCATTGCCCATGCCGGCCAGATGCTGAAATCTGAAGAAGCTTTTGTTTTAGCAGGCGATTACAATGTTATACCAGAAGCAGTTGATGCAAAACATCCACAAAATTGGCTGACAGATGCGTTATTTTTGCCGCAAACGCGGGCTTCTTATCAAAGGTTGATCAATCTCGGTCTCACCGAATCATTCCGTGCCCTTCACCCGCAAGAACAAGGCGCCTACAGCTTTTGGGATTATCAGGCAGGTGCTTGGCCTAAAAACAACGGCATCAGAATTGATCACCTGCTCTGTTCGCCACAAGCTGCTGACATGCTGGTGTCTGCCAGAATTGACCGTGACGCACGCGGCCACGAAAAGCCATCAGACCATGTTCCGGTTATGATTGAGCTGCAATAAAAAACCCGCAGGCAACTGGCCCGCGGGTTGTTCAAACTTAAAACCTATGCAACAAACTTACAGTGTTGGAGCTTTTACACCGAAAGCAGCAAAAGAAGCTTCAAATGGCTTGAATGCATTCTTGGCAGCATCAACATACAATTCGCCAAGCTTGGTAAATTCAGCAATCGCAGCATCAAAGCTTTCCTTGGCAAATGTTTGTTGAACTTCAACAACCTTGTCAAACGACTTCAAAGCAACAGCTTTTTCCCAAACAGCAGCAGACTTTTCGAAAGACTTTTTCGAGAAATCAGCATATTCTTGGGCAACGGCTTGGTAGCCCTTGGTCAAAGCAGCGCTCGAAGCAGCAGCGGCTTCCAGGCCTTCTTTGTTCATGGATTGGATATCTTCAAAGGATTTCATCATGGCTCTCTCCGGTATTAAATGTTGGGTAATGTGTATTCGATGAACACCATATATGTGCGCTGCAACATAATGTCAAGCACTATATTGCATTGCACCATTTTTGCAGTTAGTGGTGTTTGAAGAAATCAAAAGCGACTCAGATTTACCCAATGGTAAGTCCTTGTGCGCTAAATATTAACGCTACAACTGCAGGGACGGCGGTTGAACTTCGGCCAAAAAGCCGTGTAATGGTGGGTTATGAAATTGAAGATGCGAATGAAATCAGTCTGTCAGGCATTAATTTGTGCTTTGGCTCTCACAGCAGTTGCGGTTCCCGAAGCAACGGCCAGCCCTAAGTTTTCAGCAATCACAGTTGATGCGCGCACCGGCCAAATTCTGTTCCAAGACCAGCCTGATGGTTTGCGCCACCCGGCTTCACTGACGAAAATGATGACACTTTATGTGCTGTTTCAAGATTTGAAAGCTGGGCGGATCACTCGCGACTCGAAACTTCATGTATCTGCCCGCGCCGCTTCAATGGCACCATCGAAACTTCATCTTCGCCCTGGCAGCAGCATTACCGTTGATGAAGCAATCAAAGCGCTTGTAACCAAATCAGCAAATGACGTAGCCGCAACGATTGGTGAAAACCTTGGGGGCACAGAAGCCAATTTTGCTGCCCGCATGACGCGCGTTGCCCACACAATCGGCATGAACAATTCCACGTTTCGCAATGCCTCGGGCTTGCCCAATCCGCAGCAATATACAACAGCGCGTGATATGGCCACGCTGGGCCTGCGCCTGATGCGCGACTTTCCGCAATATTACCCGTATTTCCGTATCACCGAATTTCAGTTTCACGGACATACCATCCGCACGCACAATAAACTTGTTGAGCACTATGCTGGCACAGATGGCATTAAAACCGGATATATCGCAGATGCTGGCTATAATTTAGTAACGTCTACCAAGCGCGATGATCGACGGTTGGTTGGCGTGGTTCTGGGTGCACGCTCTTCAAGCACGCGCGGTGCCTTTATGATGCATATGTTTGAAAATATGTTTAGCAAAGCCCATGGCGGCACAACCATTGCGGCCTTGGCCGGCTCTTCCAAAGGTGTAATCGACCCTCTGGCAAAAAAATCCACAACTGAAGTGGCACAAGCTAACGCATCAAAAACCAACGATGTTGCATCAACCGAATTGGCATCAGCCTCGGCAGATGCCGCCAACGGCCCCGTTGATCAAAATTCGGGAGACGAAGACGCTTCCGACACTGTGACAACCGGATCGGGGCCAAAAGTGCTCGAAGCCAACTTGGACTCTGTTGCAAAAAAGCCAACTAAATTGCCTTTTGCTGTTGTCTCAGCATCTGATCAACCAGCAACATTGAGCGCTGCAACGTGGAACATTCAAATCGGATCATTCAAGCACAAAGCTGAAGCGCAAGCCCGCATTACGCAATTGCGCGGCAAACAGATCGCAGCCCTTGATGGCAAAGAAGCGTTCACCGACACGGTACAGAACGGCAAAAAGACAATTTATCATGCGCGATTTGCTGGTTTTGATCAAACGTCGGCGAAACTTGCCTGTTCAAAGATATCGAAATTGGGCGCCAGCTGCATGGCCATTGCGCCCCAAAGCTAATTTCGTTTCAGCAAAACGTCTTTGGCCAAGTTAATCTTGCTGGCCAAATAATCGGTGCCGCCCGCATCGGGGTGAAAATCTTTCAAGAGCTTTTTGTGAGCCGATTTTATGTCAAGCTCACTTGCACCTAATTTCAAACCAAGCACTTGCAACGCTTCATCCCGGCTCATGGTGCCAGTGGTACTGGGCACCTGATTGGAACCCTGCGATTGTTGCTTAGAAGCATTCCATTGAAACCCATTGGGAAAAAACTGTGACGTTCCATAAAGCGCACTGCCAATCGCAAACAAAGGTGCGGAAAATGCAAAATTGCCCCGCAAAGCAAAAAGGCCAGCCAACCCAATCAAAACAAAACTTGAAATCTTACGCGTGAACGCACGCGCCTGTTCAGGCTTTAGTCGCCCCAAGCTGCTAAAAAACCACAGGGCACCGCCCACAATCACAAGCGCAATCACAAAGCCGGGCATTATTTTTTAATCTTTGTGGCGTCACACGACGAAGGTTTTAAAAGTTCCAATTTGGTCAACTTTCCCTTCAACGCATAAGATCCATAATCAAACAACAATTCAGATGACACGCCGTTTTCATACATATTGAAACTGGCCTGATAATCAGCCGTATCAGTGTTCGCATCTTCGATTGAATAATAACTGGTCGACATAGCCCAAGAGGCCATGCCGGCCAACGGCTTCAATTCAACATTGGCCACATCAACAGCAAAACTTCCAGGCGCACGCTTTTTGCCAATGAAGGTTATGGCCTTCAAAACTTTCTTTCCGTCAGAGCCATCAAACACCAAAGAAACATCGCGGGTAATGCCTTGCTCAGCTTCACCCAGAAGTTTGATCTCAAGCGCCGATGGAAACATAACATCGGCTGCCAGTGTAAACGTTTGTGCTTCGGGGCTGATGATTTGGCCCTGCCCCACATCGCCAGATTTGGACCGCTTCACAGTTAAGCGCTGTGGTGGCACATCATCAGTGCCCGCCAATTGGTGTTCTTCAACATCAAACTGCGTGCCGTCGGCTGCTTCAAAAACATTCAATTGTGTGTCAACCAGCTTTTCGCCCTTGGTTGGGTCTTGGAACCGGTTGGCAATGCGATAATTAACAGTATAGCCTTCGCAGGCAGACCCGGTGAGTTCATAGGCCAACCGCCCATCCATCGGCATAATCTTTCCGGGCTGATCAACCCTTGCCGGCAAAAGTTCGTAAAGCGCGCGGTGGGGTGCAAGTTCAATGGCAAACGCCTGCCCGGCCAAAACACCGCAGCCAACAAGGGCCAAAACACCCATTTTCACATCGCGCATTGCTTCACAATCCTCTAAACTTCAAACATATATATGAACCGTTCTTGCGAGAAACAACATGGGCAAAATTGATCAACGTCTGGCAGAATTGGGCGTGGAACTTCCAGTCGCTGCAAAACCCGTGGCCAATTATGTGCCTTGGGTTAAAACTGGAAATCTGGTTTTTGTTGCAGGCCAACTTCCATTTCAAGATGGCAAGGTTGCCTTTACGGGCCACGTGAAAGCAGTGGAATATGGCACTGGCGCAGCACGGCTGTGCACGATCAACATTCTGTCGCAAATCCGTGATGCATGTGATGGAAATTTAGATCGCGTGACGCGTATTGTAAAACTTGTAGGCTTTGTCTCCGCCGATAGTCAGGCTGTTAGCATTCCTCACGTGATGAATGGCGCATCAGATTTCATGGTCGAGATTTTTGGAGAACGCGGTAAACACGCAAGATCATCCGTTGGTGTCAGCGAACTTCCGCTCAATGCCACCGTTGAAATTGAAGCAATTGTGGAAATAGCTTAATGCGCTTTACCCCCCAATTGCGGGATCTATCTTGGCTTGTGCACAGACCCATCGCACATCGCGGCTTGCATAATGAAAAGCGCGGCTTGGTGGAAAATTGTGAAAGCTCTTTTGCCGCCGCCCTTAATCATGGTTTTTCAATTGAAACAGATATTCAATTAACCAAAGACGGTGAAGCCGTAGTATTTCATGATGATCAGGTAAGCCGCGTGCTTCACGGCCAAGGCAAGGTGAAAGACCTCACGTTAGCTGAACTCAAAACCATGACCTATAAACAGGGAAAAGATCGCATCCAAACCCTGAATGAATTGCTGGAACAAGTTGATGGGCAAACCACGCTAGTGATTGAAATAAAATCTCTGTGGGATGATGATTTTAGTTTAACTGATCGGGCCGTCAAAGTTTTGTCGCAATATGATGGCCCTTTTGCATTAATGTCTTTTGATCCTGATCTGATTGCGCGCGTAGCCGCCATAGCCTTCCCAATGGTGCGGGGCATAACGGCTGATCGGGTTATAGATCCTTATTATCAGCCCCTGCCCGTGGCTAAGCGTATTGCCATGCGCGAGATGTGGCATGTGCCACAGAGCAGGCCACATTTTGTTTCGTTTGATTTTCACCAATTGCCGTTTGCACCCATCACCGAAATCAAGGCGGCGGGCCACCCGATTATTACCTGGACAATTGAAAACGAGGCAGACGCAGAACAAGCGCGGCGTTATTCAGACCAGATTACATTTGAGAATTTCATTCCCGCATGAGCATAACCGCGCGCGTTTTAAAAACTTTGGGCGACGTTGCGCCAGCCAATTGGGATGTCTTGGCCAACCCTGACCCTGCAACTTACAATCCATTTATCTCTCATGCATTTCTGCTGGCACTCGAAAAATCAGGTTCTGCAAATGCTAAAACGGGTTGGCAGTCCAGCCATCTGGTGCTGGAAGAAAAAGGGAAAATTGTTGCGGCCTGCCCCTGTTATCTCAAATCTCATTCAATGGGCGAATATGTTTTTGACCATGGCTGGGCTGATGCGTTCCACCGCGCGGGCGGAAGCTATTATCCGAAACTGCAAGTATCAGTGCCGTTTACACCTGCCACAGGCCCAAGGCTTTTGGCACCGAATGATGGGTTGCGAAAACACTTGGCCGTTGAGTTATTGAACCTGTGTTCAGCATATCAAGCCTCTTCGGTGCATGTTACATTTGCAGCGCCACAAGATGCGCCGGGCTTTGATACCGCGGCGTGGTTACCGCGCAATGATATTCAATTTCATTGGCACAACGCGGATTACAAAACGTTTGATGATTTTTTGGCGGCACTGTCGTCGAGCAAGCGAAAAAACATCCGCAAAGAACGTGAAGCTGTAAAGGCCAATGGCATTTCATTTCATGCACTCAGCGGCGATGACCTAAAGCCCAAGCACTGGGATTATTTTTATGTATTTTATATGGACACGGGCAACCGCAAATGGGGCCAGCCGTATTTAACACGTAAATTTTTCGCGTTGTTGCAAGAAACAATGAGAGATCAAATCTTGTTGGTTTTGGCCGAACGCAACAACGAGACTATTGCTGGTGCGCTAAACTTTATTGGCGGCAACACACTTTACGGCCGCAACTGGGGCTGCATCGAAAATCACCAGTTTTTGCATTTTGAAACCTGTTACTATCGGGCCATAGATTTTGCCATTGCCCGAGGGTTGGCCACTGTTGAAGCGGGCGCCCAAGGCGAACACAAATTGGCGCGCGGCTATGTGCCAGTTAAAACCCAAAGCTTTCACCATTTGGCCCACCCCGGCCTGTCGCGCGCTGTTGCAGATTATCTTGAACACGAACGTCAAGCTGTGGCAGAAAACCAAAATGAGTTGGCCGCCCATGCGCCATTCAAACACGAGCAGGACTAGAATGACTTACGACACAAACAATATTTTTGCCAAAATTCTGCGCGGCGAAATTCCGTGTCATAAGATTTATGAAGATGAACACACCTTGGCCTTTATGGATGTTATGCCCCAGATCGATGGTCATTGTTTGGTTGTGCCCAAAGCCCCATCGCGCGGCCTGCTCGATGCCGATTTGGAAACCCTGTCGTATGTTCTGCTAACCACCCAAAAAGTGGCAGCGGCAGCAGTCAAAGCCACGAAGGCTGATGGTTTTCAAATTCGCCAATATAACGAAAGTGCGGGTGGTCAAACCGTGTTTCACCTCCACTTTCATATTCTACCCATGAAAGAAGGCGCACCTATGAAGCCGCACACTGGCCAAATGGCAGATCATGGGCTTTTGGCCGAGCAGGCAAAAGCAATTCGCAGCTTTCTTTAAATTTATGTTTTCGTTTGGGGCGTCCGAGATTTCTCGACGATCACCAAAAATATCCCACCCAAAACCGCAAATGCAGCAAGCCCCAAACGCAGTGACAGGCCTTCCCCAAGCAGAATGATGCCACCAAAGGCCGCGATAATGGGCACACTCAGCTGCACAACCGAAGCTTCCAGCGGTTTAAGGCCCGGCAAAGCTCTATACCAGATGGCATAGCCCACACCCGAAGTGACGGCGCCTGAAAGAAAGGCATAGCAAAGGCCCATCGGATCTGTCTGAAACTGCTTGTAAAATAATATGGAAAACAGAACAGTCATCGGAACTGTGCGCATAAAATTGCCAGCGGTTACCGCTGTAGGATCACCAGCGCCGCGCCCGCGCAACGAATAAATGCCCCACGCCACACCCGCGCCAATCATCAGCGCCGAACTTGTAAGCGGTGGCGCCTCAAGCCCCGGAAATACCAATGTCACCAAGCCTGCAAGTGCTGAAACCAGCCCCAGCATTTGCAACCACGACATTCTTTCGCCGCGCCATAGGCTGATCGTTATCATTGAAAGTTGCACAGCACCAAACAACAACAAGGCGCCAGTTCCCGCTGTGAGATTGACATAGGCCAAAGAAAATCCGCCCGCATAGACAAACAGCGCAAAAGCGCTTTTCCAATTGCCAGCACCCAGCAACGGCTTGCCGCGAAGGCGCAGCAAAATCGCTAGCGTCAGCGCCGCCGAAATCATACGCGTCGTTGTAAAACTAACAGGGTCAATGGCTGTGGTTTTAAGGGCCAAACGGCAAAGAATGGAATTGCCAGCAAAAGCCACCATGGCCAAAGCGGTGGGCAGCACGATTTCTGAACGCGACACGTTCTACTCCTGCTGCCCCCAATGCTTTTGCAATTATTTTACTTTAGTGGTTTTTTTCGGAACTTTCTTGGCCACAGCCTTGGTGCGTGGCAATGACTTGCGTTCAGGCGGCTTGGGCAAAGACTTTTCCTCATCCCGGCTGAGATAGTTGAACGCAAGCTCATCATCTTTCAACATGATGCGAACCGTTCCACCCTTGGCCAATTTGCCAAACAACAATTCCTCGGCCAAAGGCTTTTTGATCTTTTCTTGGATAACGCGGCCCAAAGGCCTTGCACCCATTTGTTGATCATAGCCCTTTTCAGCCAACCAATCAGCGGCTTCGGTTGAAAGTTCGATATTCACTTGGCGCTCAGCAAGCTGGGCTTCCAATTGCAGCACAAACTTTTCCACAACCTTGCGCACAACCGTTTTTGGCAAATGGCTGAATGAAACAATGGCGTCCAACCTGTTGCGGAATTCAGGTGAGAACAATTTGCCGATGGCTTCTTGATCATCACCTTGGCGCACACTGGTGCCAAAGCCCATGGCTGAACGTGCCATGTCTTGCGCGCCGGCGTTGGTTGTCATAATCAAAACCACATTGCGGAAATCCACCGCTTTGCCGTTATGATCTGTCAACTTGCCATGGTCCATCACTTGCAACAAAATGTTGAACAGATCCGGGTGGGCCTTTTCAATTTCATCAAGCAGCAAAACACAATAGGGCGATTGGTCAACACCATCGGTCAAAAGGCCGCCTTGGTCAAAACCAACATAACCCGGAGGGGCACCAATCAAACGTGAAACCGTGTGGCGTTCCATATATTCCGACATATCAAAGCGCAGCATTTTAACGCCAAGCACTTCGGCCAAACGTTTGGCAACTTCAGTTTTGCCAACACCCGTTGGGCCAGAGAATAAATAAGAACCAATGGGCTTTTCTGGTTCACGCAAACCTGCACGCGCCAATTTGATAGCTGACGTAAGCTGATCAATAGCTTTATCTTGGCCAAACACCATGCGCTTCAATTCAGTTTCAAGATTTTTCAAAACTGTGGTGTCATCACGCGAAACCGTTTTGGGCGGTATCCGTGCCATTGTAGCGATGGTGGCTTCAATATCGGCCACATCAATCATCTTTTTGCGTTCACCTTCCGGCAACAACATTAAAGACGCGCCGGTTTCATCAATCACATCCAAAGCCTTATCAGGCAATTTGCGGTCTGCCATATAGCGGGATGAAAGTTGTACAGCACTTTCAATTGCCTCATCGCTGAATTTCACTTTGTGGAATTCTTCATAATAAGGCTTCAGCCCCTTGAGTATGGCAATGGTATCGGGGATTGAAGGTTCATTCACGTCAATTTTCTGGAAGCGGCGCACAAGAGCGCGATCTTTCTCAAAATGTTGGCGATATTCTTTATAGGTCGTTGAACCAATGCAGCGCAAAACGCCAGCAGCCAGTGCGGGCTTTAAAAGATTAGACGCATCCATAGACCCGCCAGACGTTGCGCCAGCACCAATCACTGTATGAATTTCATCGATGAACAAAATAGCGCCGGGCTTTTGCTCAATTTCCTTCATGATGGCCTTTAAACGTTCTTCAAAATCACCGCGATAGCGCGTGCCAGCAAGCAGCGTGCCCATATCAAGCTGATAGATTGTGCAATCTTTTAAAACTGCCGGCACTTCGCCCTTGATAATTTTGCGGGCCAAGCCTTCGGCAATGGCAGTTTTGCCAACGCCGGGTTCACCCACAAACAGTGGATTATTTTTGGTGCGGCGACACAGAATTTGAATGGTGCGGTTCACTTCGGCATGGCGGCCAATCAAAGGGTCAATCTTGCCTTCACCAGCTTTTTTGTTCAAATCGGTGCAATAGGTGTCAAGCGCACTTTCTTTTTGCTTGCCTTTTGATGATGCGGGGCCAGCGGCCTCATCGCCAGCATGATCGCCCTCTCCCTCATCTGTGCCACGAACCGCACGATTTTCAGAAAGGCCGGCCTTTTTGGCAATGCCATGAGAAATATAGTTCACCGCATCATAGCGTGTCATATCTTGTTCTTGCAGGAAGTATGCGGCGTGGCTTTCGCGTTCGGCAAAAATTGCCACCAACACGTTAGCGCCGGTTACTTCTTCACGGCCTGATGATTGCACATGAATCACAGCGCGTTGAATAACCCGCTGAAAACTTGCCGTGGGTTTGGCTTCCACCACATTATCAGTGATCAGATTGGAAAGCTCGGTGTCGATATAGTCTTCTAAGCTTCCCTTAAGTTCGGTGATATCAACGCCACAGGCTTTCATCACTGCAATAGCATCTTGATCATCGGTCAAAGACAACAGCAAATGTTCCAGTGTAGCCAATTCCTGGCGGCGCGCGGCGGCCAAGGACAGTGCGCGGTGAAGAGCTTTTTCAAGACTGCGGGAGAATGTTGGCAAAATGGTGATCCTCGATTTTCAAGATCACTATATAGGAAGAATTGAGGGTTTGAGTAGCCCTTAAGAAATAATTAAGTTGGCTCCATCGTGCATTGCAGTGGATGGTTGGCCTGTTTGGCATGGTCCATCACCTGCGTCACTTTAGTCTCGGCAACTTCAAAAGAATAAACGCCGCACACGCCAACACCCTTTTGGTGCACATGCATCATAATATCCCAGGCGTCTTCGCCTGATTTATTGAAATACAGTTCCAAAACTTCAACCACAAACTCCATCGGTGTGTAGTCGTCGTTCAGCAGCAACACCTTATAAAGCGTTGGCTTTTGCGTCCGGGTTCTTGTGCGGGTGATCACTTGCGTGCCCGAATCTTCGTCCCGTTTGATTGGTTCTTTGGCCATTAGCGCCATATAATATCGCCCACCATTTTTTACATCTGAAAATTTAGAAAATATTTTTTCACTTTTCAACCCAAATCACAATCATAGCGCGAACTCCGGCATTCAGACTGTGTCTTTACACAGCGCAGGATTGCGTCGCAATTTTGTCATTTATCATACATTTACCATATCGATTTATTTTTGGCCTTAGGGGAATATGGAAATCGAAAATAAAACTTTAGGAAGTGCCATCTTGCAAGACCGTGACATCAACCAAATTTATGCCGCAGTGAATGACGGCGCAAAAGTTTATATTGGTCGCAACCATCTAGGCAAAACCAAAATCAAATTATCACGTGGCCCTTTTGGCTTGTGGGTGCAACGGTTTGAAGCAAACGAACAACAAACCGAAATGTTAAAGGCAAAACTTGGCCTTAGGCACCCGGTTCAGTTTAAAACCACCCAATTTCGCCCTAAACAATCCCAAAACAGCCACGCCTAAATATCCAATCCCGTTTCAGAAACAAACTGCGCTCTGGAACTGATGAAGTTAAACCGTTCTTCGGGCTTGTTGCCCATCAACTGCTCTACAACACGCGCCGTATTGGCTTGGGCGGCATCAGCAGTGGTTACCCGCAACAACAATCGTTTGCCGGGGTCCATCGTGGTTTCCTTCAACTGCGTTGGGTTCATTTCGCCCAAGCCTTTAAAGCGGCCCACATCAACCTTGCCCCTGCCCCCAATGGTGGCCAAGATGTGGTCACGCTCTGCTTCATCGCGCGCATAAACAGTTTTGCTGCCCTGGGTTAGGCGAAACAACGGTGGCACCGCCAAATACAAATGCCCATCATCAATCACCTTGGGCAATTGCCTGTAAAAGAACGTCATCAACAGTGCCGCAATATGGGCGCCATCAACATCGGCGTCTGTCATGATGATAATTTTTTCATAGCGCAAATCATCTTCACGATAAGAAGCGCCCATGCCACAACCAATGGCTTGCACCAAATCTGAAATTTGTTGGTTGGCTGAAAGTTTGTCTTTGCCCGCGTTGGCCACATTCAAAATTTTGCCGCGCAATGGCAACACGGCTTGCGTTGCGCGGTTTCGCGCCTGCTTGGCCGAACCGCCCGCAGAGTCGCCTTCCACAATAAAAAGCTCTGATCCTTCGGCCAATGTGGCTGAACAATCAGCAAGTTTGCCCGGCAACCGCAGTTTGCGAACCGCAGTTTTGCGGCCCACCTCTTTTTCTTGGCGGCGGCGCACCCGTTCTTCGGCCCGCTCAATAATCCAGTTGAGCAATTTGTCCGCTTGGGCCGGATGGCCTGTTAGCCAATGATCAAAATGGTCACGAACCGCCATTTCAACAATGCGTGCGGCTTCAAGTGTGGCCAGCTTATCTTTTGTTTGGCCCTGAAATTCTGGTTCGCGGATAAACACAGAAAGCATGGCACCCGATTGCACCATCACATCATCAGCAGTGATAATGCTGGCGCGCTTGTTGTTGGTTAAATCAGCATAGTTTTTCAGCGATCGTTGCAAAGCAAAGCGAAAGCCCGTCTCATGCGTGCCGCCCTCGGGTGTTGGAATCGTGTTGCAGTAAGATGACATAAATCCATCATCACCGCCAAACCAAGCCACCGCCCATTCAACAGCGCCATGACCGCCCGCTTTGGCAACTTTGCCAGAGAAGATTTCATCCACAACCCGCGTGTTGCCCTCAAGTTTTTCTTCCAGAAAATCTTTCAACCCGCCAGGAAAATGAAACACGGCTTCAGGTGGCGTGTCTTTGTCTTTGATCAGCGATGGATCACAGCGCCAACGAATTTCAACACCGCCAAACAAATAAGATTTTGACCGCGCCATTCTATAAAGCCTGGCGGCCAAGAAACTGGTGTTGCCTTTGCCGAAAATCTGATGATCGGGCAAAAACTTGATCGACGTGCCGCGCCTGCCTGAAACCTTGCCCAGCTCTTGCAATTTTCCGTCTGGCTTGCCACGCCTAAATTCTTGCCTATAAAGCAAACCACCGCGCGCCACTTCCACAATCAAATGTTCTGAAAGTGCATTCACCACCGAAACGCCAACGCCGTGCAGCCCGCCTGATGTCTCATAAACCCTAGAGTCAAACTTGCCGCCCGCATGAAGCGTTACCATAATCACTTCAAGAGCAGATTTGTCCTTGAACTTGGGGTGTGGGTCCACAGGAATGCCGCGCCCGTTGTCGATCACGGCCAAATAACCATCTGCAAAATATTCAACTTCAATGCGGTTGGCGTGGCCGGCCACGGCCTCATCCATCGAATTGTCAATCACTTCAGCAAACAAATGATGCAGTGCCTTTTCGTCGGTGCCACCAATATACATGCCCGGCCTGCGCCGCACAGGTTCAAGCCCTTCAAGCACTTCAATATCAGCCGCAGTGTAACTTTCTTCACCCTTTAATTTGGGTGTAGGTTTTGCAACAGGCTTTGGTGTTTCAGGCAACGCGCCGAACAGGTTATCGTCAGAAGGTGTCTTGGCCATATTTCATCATTCTCGAATCAAGCCCGCAATATGGGGATTTACGCTTGTCTTTACCAGCGCGGCAATTATGCGCTATGGTTTCACCCATGCGCATCAGTCTCACACTGTTATGGCTTTTTTTGTGTTGTTCAGCATCTGTGGCAGAAACACAAAAGCTCACGGGCGCTGAAATCACCCAGTTGCTCAGCAACAAGATAATTTACAATGTGCCCGGTGCCGCTGCATCTGAACAAATTTTTCAAAAATCCGGTGTTACATATTTTACCGAGGCTGGAAATCAATCGCAGGGGAACTGGAATATCCAAGGCGATAAATATTGCTCTGTTTGGCCGCCATCACAAACGTGGGTTTGTTATGATATGACGAAAGATGGCAACACCATTAATTTCATCTCACCCTATGGCAAAATCAGCGCCTATTCGGTT
>JAYUHQ010000131.1:0-13964 GCA_043766895.1 Aestuariivirga sp. | reverse complement strand
CATACACTGTTGGCCTTTATATCACGGCCGCCTATTGGTTTACGGCGTCAACTTCATTTGCAAATCCGGCTGTGACGGTTGCGCGCTCTTTATCTGATACCTTTGCTGGCATTGCGCCCGTTGCGGTGTTGCCATTTATCATTGCACAATGTGTTGGCCTTGGTGTGGGGCTGGCGCTGTGCAGCTGGCTTTTTACCAATGACGAGGTGTAACGACAGTGAATGTTGTGATTTATCATAATCCTGATTGCGGCACCTCACGCAACGTTTTGGCATTGATTGAAGCCTGCGGCTATGCCCCAACAGTGATTGAATATTTGCAAACCGGATGGACACGCCCGCAGCTTTTGGGCCTGTTTGCAGCAGCTGGGCTTACCCCACGCACGGCACTTCGTGAAACCAAATCTCCGGCGCTTGAATTGGGCTTGCTTGAAAATGGTGTTTCGAATGATGCAATTCTTTCTGCAATGGTGCAGCACCCGGTTTTGGTCAATCGTCCGATTGTTTGCACCAAAAAGGGTGTGTTGCTTTGTCGACCCAGCGAAACTGTGTTAAAGCTCCTTGAACATTATCCAACTGCGCCTTTTTACAAAGAAGATGGCGAGGTTTTGGATATTGCACGGTTCAAAACGTAACGGGAGAATTCACATGTATATCGATTTTATGGTTATTCCGATTCCTACCAAAAATCTAAAAGCATATAAAGCGATGGTCAAAAAGTCGGCAGCTGCTTGGAAACGTGCTGGAGCTTTGGCTTATCTTGAAGCGATTGCAGATGATGTGAAGCCCGGCAAGGTGACCTCGTTTCCGCAAGCTGTGAAGGCCAAGGAAGGCGAAACTGTTGGGTGTGCTTATCTGGTTTTCAAAACCAAAGCACATCGCAATTCCTGTTGGAAAAAAATGATGGCGGATCCGTTCATCAAAAGTTTTGATCCCAAAACAATACCCTTTGATGGCAAGCGCATGTTCTTTGGTGGGTTCAAACCGCTCGTTCAATTCTAGTCGCTTCACCCAAGTGTGATTTGTATGTGTTTAATCATGCGTTCAACTTGATCGCATGAAAAACACTATCACACGCCGTTCTGCTTTGGGCCTTGCGTTGGCGGGCTTTGCAGCACCCTCTTTGATCACATCATCACAGGCCGCCACAAGCGGCGTTTTGGTTGAGCTGTTCACCAGCCAAGGCTGTTCAGATTGCCCGCCCGCAGACAAGGTGGCGGGCGAATTGGCCCAGCAGGCTGGCGTTCATGTGGTTTCACTCAATGTTGATTATTGGGATTATCTTGGCTGGAAAGATACCTTGGGCAAAGCGCAGTATAGCCAGCGACAAACAGCCTATGCCAAAGCGCGCGGCGATGGCGAAGTTTATACGCCACAAATGGTAATCAATGGGGCGGTTCACGCCGTTGGTTCGCGCAAAAACTTGGTTGAAGCGGCTATTGCTGAAGCGCGGGCCAAAGCAAATTATGTTGATCTTTCAATCGTGGGCAATGCTGATGCGCTTCACATAAAAGTTGGCGCTGGCACAGGCAACGGCACAGTTTGGTTGATGGGCATTTCACCCAGTGTGAGCGTTCCAATTGGTCGTGGTGAAAACGCTGGCACCAATGTTACCTATCACAATGTGGTTCGTCATTTGGTTTCGGCCGGCACGTGGAATGGTAATGCTGCTGAATTCAACGTTTCGCGCAATTCGGTTGTATCAGGCGATTGCCGCAAAATCCTAGCAGTTTTGCAACAGGGCAACGTGGGCAGTGTTTTGGGCTTGTCGACAATCACAATTTCGTGACCAAGTGATATTGTGATGTGAACACCTGCTGATGAACCGCAGTGAATTATTTTTCGTTTTCCCCATCAGATCAAGCAATGTTGCTGGTCGAAAACTTACTCGGGAGAATATTATGCGCAAACTTTTTGCAGCCACGGCTTTGCTTGGCCTTTTGTCGACTAATGCTTTTGCCGCCATGGCACCAGATAAAACCATCGTTGAACTTGCCGTGGGCACCAAGACATTGAGCACACTTGTGGCCGCCGTTAAGGCCGCTGGTCTTGTTGACACATTGTCGGGCAAGGGCCCGTTTACTGTTTTGGCACCAACAGATGCGGCTTTTGCGATGTTGCCAAAAGGCACGGTTGAAACACTGGTGAAGCCAGAAAACAAGGCGACGTTGACCAAAATTCTCACATGCCACGTGATTGCAGGCGATGTTATGGCCAAAGACGTGATTGCATTGGTAAAAAAGGGCAAAGGTAAAGCTTCTGTTACCACCGTTGGTGGTTGTGTTTTGAAGTTCCAGGTAGGCAAAGGCAAAGTGCATATTACTGACGAAAAAGGCCGCACCGCCCAAGTGACAGCCGCTGATATTCTGGCCTCAAACGGCGTTATTCACGTGATCAACAAAGTGATTCTGCCCAAGTAAGTACGTTGCGTTTCTAACAGCCCCACAGGCTACTTGGCAGATCGCCCCCTTCTCGTTCCCACGAGAAGGGGGTATTTATTTCGACAGTGCCCGCGCAAGATTTTGTTGGTGAACTTCTTCATAAGGCGCAAAATAATTGACCCATCCCGCTTCGAGTGGGCCAGAAATTAATTGCCGCAGAGATGTTTGGCGCAAAGTTTCATCATCACGGCAGCGTTTGAGCGTGCGAATATATTGCTGATGGGCGCGGATGAATGATTTGCCATAGCCCCCAGCACCAATAACTTCGGGCGCGCCGTGGCTTGGCAAAATATGTTTGGGAGAAAGCGCCCAAAGTCTATCTAGCTCTGTCAGGTGAATATCAAAATTTTGCGGCTCGCTTACATAAGTGATGGTATCTTCCAGCGTGTCACCCGCCAACAACATGCCCGAACTTTCAATCCAAATGACTGAAGCATCATCAGAGTGAATATTCGCTTCAATAAATTTAAGATTGAGATCGCCCAGTTGGAAATCCATTTCTCTCTCGAAAATTCGGTTTGGCAATATAAGTGGCATGATTGCTGGCAAGCCGTGAAATGTTGCATCTTCAATGCCTGCTTTGTTTTGGCTCAGATGAGCCAAGGTTTTTGCATTGGCGATGATTTCACAATCGGCAAAAACTTGGGTGCCAGCCACATGATCTAAATGCCAATGGCTTAGCAGCACTGTAAACTTCTTCACGCCTCGTTGTTCTAAATCTGTGCGAATGAACTTTGCGTGGTCTAGCGAAACATGGGTGTCATAGACCAACGCATGTTCGCCGCTGATAATGGCATAGCTGGCGGTGCCCAATGAAATTGCGCCATCGTCGACCCAGTTGGGTTCAGGCATGAAGCGATAATCGGGAATGCGGCCATCGTAATAGGCGAAGATTCCGGGTTGGCATTCAATCTTGCGGAGATGTTTCAAAATAAATCCATTTGCTGTTTTGGTGCAGGCGGTGGCTTTGGCGGCCCTCTGGTTATTGTGGTTTTTTCCATGCTGAAGAAATCATCTGCAGGTGCAGACAGCAGATCATGCACCTTTTCATCATGCGAAAGCCAGCGTTCAAAATGTTCCGGTGCAATCACCACGGGGCAACGATCATGAATGTTGGCAATCAAGGCATTGGGCTCTGCTGTTAACATGGCGGCTGTTTCCAGTTCAGATCCGTCTGGCCCCATCCAATGTTCCCAAATTCCACCGAATGCGAATAGCGCTTGGTTTGGGCGGTGAATAAACCACGCTTGCTTTTTACCCGGCACATCACCTTGCCATTCATAAAAGCCATCTGCCGGAATTAAACACCGTCTGCGTCTGATGGCGTTTTTGAAAGATGCTTTTTCATATACTGTTTCACTGCGCGCATTGATGAGGGGGCGGCCAGGCGAAATTTCCTTGGCCCAACCGGGAACAAAACCCCAGCGCACCAAGGCAAAGTGGCGTTGTTGGTCAAGTCCGGTGCGCACAATGGCAATGGGGCTTGCCGGGGTTACATATTGGCGCGGCGGAAATATGGGCTGATCAAGATAGTTGAACAGGTTTCGCGCTTCTTCTGCCGGCCTTCGAAAACTATAAAGTGAACACATGCTTTCAGTCTAATCTGATGCGTTAAAAATGCCAATATTGACCTTGCGCCTGCGCTTGGCATTTGATTCAACTTCATGCCATTACGTTAACCTTCATTTAAGGATTGACTCGGTTGGCGCGGTTGGCGTGTTAATGTGTGTTAACAGCCGCTGAGTGAGCGCGGCCAACCTTTGGTGTATGATGTATAAGTTGCCCGACGACCACGACATTGACTATCCGCCGCAAGAACAAAAGCAAGCGGCGCTGCGCTATATTTTAGATGCGTGGGAAGAAGCGGTATACGATGGGCTTGATCCAGATTGTTTGGCAACTGCCGCCATTTTTGCTGCACTTTCAGATATGATTGCAACTTATGGCGAAGAACCTGTGGCCGTGATGTGCGAGCGCTTGCCTGACCGTATTCGTGCTGGCGAATTTACTGTTGGGCGCACCAAGCAATAGGCTTTGGGTTAAAAGTAAACAGATGGTCATAAATCTCTGAACATTTTGTTTCAAATTGAAGCAGAAACTGCCGCTAAATTATCACACATATCACTTGCCTCATTTGTGCCGTTTTCTAGCCCGTGTTGCACCACATCTGGGTGACACAAGACGGCTAACGGCACGACAAATTAATCGAGGTGTAGTGATGAAAATTTTTAAAAGCGTTTTAGTGGCTGGTCTAATTGCATTGCCGATGGCTGTGGCCGCGAATGCAACCGATATGGCACCAACAATTCCGTCAGAAGTTACAACAACCAGCGGCCTATATTTGCGCGCTGATGGCGGCATCTCATTTCTAAACTGGTCTGGTGGCAGCAATGACAGCAGCTATGTGGGCGATTTTGGTGTGGGCTATGATTTTGGTGACGGCTTGCGCACTGATATTACTGGCAATTGGACGGGCGCTTATACAGTGGCACCGGGTGCTACAATTGATACGCGCATGGTTCTGGGCAATGTTTATTATGACTGGAAAAATGAATCAGCCATCACGCCTTATATTGGTGCTGGCTTAGGTTATGGCTGGTCTGATGCAACAGGCCCAGGCTATTCAAACACAAGTGGCGTTGCCGTTGGTTTGAACGCGGGTGTGTCTTATGAAATGACAAACAACTTGGCGCTGGATGTGGGCTATCGTTTCCATGATATTTTGAACGGTGGTGCGACACCTGCCGAACATCAAGTTACCGCTGGTTTGCGCATCAAGTTCTAAATTTCACATAATTGAGTTTTAAATGACGCACCGTTGGGTTAAACCAATGGTGCGTTTTTATGTGAGGATTTTGATGATGGGTACACGTATTTCTTTTTCACGCGTTGATGGAAAACCAACTGAAGGTTATCTTGCCAAAGCAGGCCATGATCATGCACCAGGTGTTGTGGTCATTCAAGAATGGTGGGGATTACAAGACCAGATCCGCGGGATTTGTGATCGCTTGGCGCTTGCCGGTTATGATGCCTTGGCACCCGATTTATACGCGGGAACTGTTGTTGCCTATCATGATCATCATGCCGCAGAAAAAGAAATGCAATCTCTCAACTTTGCTGATGCTGCACAAAACGTGGTGCGCGGCGCTATGCAATATTTGAAAAAATCATCACCCAAAGTTGGAATCACTGGTTTTTGCATGGGTGGTGCGGTCGCCATGTTGGCGGCTGGTGCACCGGAAATTTCTTGTGTTGCGCCATTTTATGGTTTGCCGCCGGAAGAGTTTTTTGATGCATCAAAACTCACGGTTCCGGTGCAGGGCCATTTTTCTAACACCGATGATTTTGTAACGCCAGAACGTGCCAATACATTCGAAGCGGCTTTAGAAAAAGCTGGAATTTCGCATGAAATCTTCAGGTATGATGCCAGCCACGCCTTCATGAACGAGCAACGCGCGGTGCATGATCGGGCCGCAGCTGAACTTGCTTGGGGCAGACTCTTAAAGTTTTTATCAACCAATTTGGCAGGCTAAATTATTTTTGTGTTGCTTGGCGACATATTTTGCGTCATTAGCGTCCTCGGGCTAGGCCTCCCCAACGGGGCTCAAGTTCATCTGTAAGGATGGAGATCAAAATGACAGATATGAAGCCGGGCACACGCCCAAATTGCGCAAACTTTTCTTCTGGCCCCTGCGCCAAATTTCCGGGCTGGACACCACAACTCCTTGAAAACGCTGTTTTAGGCCGTTCGCATCGGTCGAGCCTTGGCAAAGCGCGTTTAAAAAAAGCGATTACCCTCACACGGGAAGTTTTGAATGTTCCCGCAGACTATCGCATTGCGATTGTTCCTGCTTCTGATACGGGTGCAGTTGAAATGGCCATGTGGTCGTTGCTGGGTGCCAGACCTGTAGATATGGTGGCTTGGGAAAGCTTCGGTGAAGGCTGGGTTAGCGATGTTGTCAAACAGCTGAAGCTGAAAGACACCAACAAGATTGTCGCTGGCTATGGCGAATTGCCTGATTTGTCGAAAATCAATTTTGCCCATGATGTGGTGTTCACATGGAATGGCACCACATCGGGCGTGCGCGTTCCCAACGCTGATTGGATTGCCGCTGATCGTGAAGGGCTTACGATTTGCGACGCAACGTCGGCGGCCTTTGCCCAAGATATGGACTTTACCAAACTTGATGTGGTGACATTTTCTTGGCAAAAAGTTTTGGGTGGTGAAGGGGCACATGGTGTTCTTATTCTTTCGCCCCGTGCTGTTGCCCGTTTAGAATCTTACGTTCCCGCTTGGCCCATGCCAAAAATTTTCCGCATGACGTCCGGCGGAAAATTAATTGAAGGCATGTTCGAGGGTGAAACCATCAACACCCCATCCATGCTTTGCGTTGAGGATTATATTTTGGCTTTGGAATGGGCCAAAACTGTCGGTGGCATGGCGGGCTTGCAAAAGCGGGCCAATGCCAATGCCGCAGTAATTGATGCGTGGATTTCTAAAACAGCTTATGCGCATCATTTGGCAAAAGTGGCCAATACACGTTCGAACACATCTGTCTGTCTTACACTCGATGGCTCAGAAGACGTGCCCAAGAAAATGGTGAAAATGTTGGAAGCCGAAAAAGTGGCTTTTGATATTGGGGCTTATCGCGATGCCCCTCCGGGCCTTCGCATTTGGTGCGGCGCTACGGTTGAAACTTCTGATGTTGAAGCTCTGACCCATTGGCTCGATTGGGCTTACGTACAAGCCACTGCTGCTTAATTTCATTTTCATTTTAGAGGAGAGCCACCATGGCCCCACGTGTTCTTATTTCTGACAAACTGTCTGAGGCTGCTGTTCAAATTTTCCGCGATCGCGGTGTTGAAGTGGATTATTTGCCGGATTTGGGCAAAGACAAAGATGCTTTGCTGGCCAAGATTGGTGATTATGATGGCTTGGCCATTCGTTCAGCCACGAAGGTAACGCCAAAGATTCTTGAAGCTGCAAAAAGGTTAAAGGTGATTGGTCGCGCGGGCATTGGCGTTGACAATGTTGATATTCCCGCTGCTTCACAGCGCGGCATTGTGGTGATGAACACACCATTTGGCAATGCCATTACCACAGCCGAACATGCACTTTCTATGATGATGGCGCTGGCGCGGCAAATTCCTGAAGCCAACGCGTCAACACGCGCAGGCAAATGGGAAAAGAACCGTTTCATGGGCGTTGAACTTTATAACAAAACTCTGGGCGTTATCGGCTGCGGCAATATTGGATCAATTGTGGCTGACCGGGCGCTTGGTTTGAAAATGAAAGTGATTGCCTATGATCCATTTTTGTCGCCCGAACGCGCGGTGGCTTTGGGTGTTGAGAAAGTAGAACTGCTCGATATTATGGAGCGTTCAGACTTCATCACTTTGCACACGCCGCTGACTGATAAAACCCGCAACATCATTGGCGCTGCAGCTCTTGCGCGTTGCAAAAAAGGTGTGCGGATTATCAATTGCGCGCGCGGTGGCTTGGTCAACGAAGATGCACTTTATGATGCGCTGATATCGAAAAAAGTGGCCGGTGCTGCGTTGGATGTGTTTGAAGTAGAGCCAGCCAGTACACATAAATTGTTCGAGCTTGAAAACGTGGTTTGCACGCCTCATCTGGGCGCTTCCACTGGTGAAGCGCAAGAAAATGTGGCTTTGCAAGTGGCCGAGCAAATGGCTGATTATTTAATCAGTGGGGCTGTTACCAATGCGCTCAACATGCCATCAATCTCGGCTGATGAAGCGCCACGTTTGAAGCCTTATATTGCGTTGGCCGAAAAGCTTGGAAGCTTTGCTGGCCAGCTTACAGATTCAACCATTCAAGGCATTGTTATTGAATATGCGGGCGATGTGGGTGAAATGAACACCAAGGCGCTGAGTTCGGCAGCGCTGGCTGGCATTTTGCAAACCCAGATGGGCACCATCAACATGGTTTCAGCGCCTATCGTTGCCAAAGAACGTGGCATCAAGGTTGATGAAGTGAAACAAACTAAACGCGGCGCTTACGAAACCTATATTCGCATCACCGTGAAAACCGATAAATATGAACGCGCGGTGGCCGGAACGGTGTTCACCGATGGGCGGCCACGCATCATTCAAATCAAAGGCATTGAGCTTGAGTGTAATTTCGGCAAGCACATGCTCTATATCACCAACAACGACAAGCCGGGTTTTGTTGGCCGCGTTGGTACACTTTTGGGCAATGCTGGCATTAACATGGGCACGTTCCATCTTGGCCGTATTGCTGAAGGCGGGGCGGCAATCAGCATCATTGAAACTGATGGTGAAGTTCCCCAAGAGGTGATGGACCAAGTGCAAAGCGTGCCAAACGTCATTCAGGTTAAGGCTCTGCAATTTTAATCGTTCTTTGTATTCACCTCAGTTGATCAAAGCCCTTGACCGCAACGCGGGCAGGGGCTTTTCTGCATTGCAACATGACACACAATGCCACACCATTTATCGTTCAATTCGGCAAAACAGGTTTGGCGTCGAACGCTGTTTCTGTTGCGGCCTTGGGCCAACGGGGGGCCGCACTGTGTTCGCTGGCCACATTGCATTTGCCGGTGCCGCCAGGTTTTGTTCTTAACGCTGCGGCCTGTCGGGCTATTGCTGGCAATGAGTTGGCGGCAATTGCCGAAATTAGAAAACAAATTTCAGTTGGGCTTTCTGGTATTTCTGCTGAAACCGGTTGTTTTTTGGGCGACCAGAAAAATCTATTGCTGCTTTCGGTCAGGCCTTCGGCGCCTGCTGCATTGCCTGGAACATTGGAAGCTGTTTTGAATTTGGGCATCAACGATGAAACAGTTGAGGGTTTGGGCAAAACCGCGGGTGATCATGCGTTTGCCCATGAGTGTTATCGCAGGCTTATTCAAAATTATGCCCATGTTGTGATGGGCGATGACCCGGCAGCATTTGAAGATTTGTTGAGCCTCTATATTGAAGAGCGCGGCTATGTTTCAGCGCGTGAATTAAAAGCGTCTGATGGCGTGGAACTGACGCAGCGCTTTAAAGCCCAGATTGAATCCAGCAACGACCGTATTTTTCCGCAAAACGTGCATGATCAATTGTGGACGACCATTGTGGCGCTGGTTCGCGGCTGGAACGGGCCACGGGCAAAAACCCAACGTAAAATTCATGGTGTCAATGAAGATGCTGGTTTGGCCATTGTGGTGCAGGCCATGGTGTTTGGAAACCAATCTGAAAAATCTGGAACAGGCAGAGCAGCTTCGCGCCACCCGCAAACGGGCGAAAAGCTGGTTCAAGGCGAATATTTAACCGATGCACAAGGCCCTGATTTAGATGCAAGGCTTGGCCAAAGCTGGGCTTTGGCGGGGCCTGCGCCGTCATTAGCGGCGGGCTTGCCCCATGCTTTTGAAGGGTTGCAAAGGGCGTTAGACGTTATTGAAACTGAACTTGCAGACGCGGTGGAAGTTGATTTTACCACAGCCCAAGGGGCTTTATGGTTGCTTGATGTGCGCCCGGCGCGGCGTAATACAGCGGCCAATTTAAAAATTATCACAGATTTGGTGGCCCAAAACCGCATTACCGAACACCAAGCATTGATGCGCATTGATCCGTTTGGGCTTGATCAATTGCTTCACTCAACACTTGACCCAACGGCAAAACGCGAAGTGGTGGCCCAAGGGTTGGGGGCGTCACCGGGTGCGGCTTGTGGCATGATTATTTTTGATGCAGCAGAAGCGCGAACCTTGGTTGGCCAAGGCCATCACGTTATTTTGGTGCGCACTGAAACAGCGCCAGAAGATATCAAAGGCCTGCATGTGGCCGACGGTGTTTTAACAACACGCGGCGGCATGACATCGCATGCCGCCGTGATTGCGCGTGGCATGGGCAAGCCCTGTGTATCAGGCGCATCCAGCTTGAAGATTGATGTGGTTGAAGGCGTTCTAAAAGCCCCTGGCATGACGCTTCGCCGCGGCGACATCATCACAATCGACGGCAGTTCAGGCCAAATTTTAAAGGGTGAAGTTGCGGTGTTAAAGCCCACACTTTCGGGGGACTTTGCCACCATTCTGCGGTGGGCTGACGATGTGCGCCGGCTTGCCGTGCGGGCCAATGCTGAAACGGCCCATGACGCAAAAATTGCTTTGGATTTTGGTGCCGAAGGCATTGGCCTTTCACGCACCGAACACATGTTTTTTGAAGGCGATCGCATCATCGCCATGCGCGAAATGATTGTGGCAGACACTGAAAAAGAACGACGCGCGGCCCTTGCCAAAATTTTGCCCATGTTGCGGGCAGATTTTGAAGAGCTGTTTATTATCATGGCCGGAAGGCCTGTGACCATTCGGTTGTTAGATCCACCTTTGCATGAATTCTTGCCTTCGCAAGATGATGAGATTGAAGCACTGGCCAAAGTGCTGAAAGCCGAGCCTGGCGCGTTTCGCCGCCGTGTGATGGAACTGCGCGAGCAAAACCCCATGCTGGGCCATCGTGGTGTGCGGCTTTTATTGTCCTATCCCGAAATTACGGACATGCAGGCACGGGCAATTTTTGAAGCAGCAGCTTTGGCCGAGAAAAAAACCGGCCGTGCGCCAATTGCCGAAATTATGGTGCCGCTGGTTGCCTCTCGGGCTGAACTGAATGCCGTGCGGGTGCGCATTGATGCTGTGGCCAAAGATGTTGCCCGCGAAACCAATCAACCGCTGTTCTATTTGGTGGGCACGATGATTGAACTTCCTCGCGCTGCGCTCAAAGCTGCTGATATTGCCGAAGCCGCAGATTTTTTCTCGTTCGGCACCAATGACTTAACCCAAACAACTTATGGCATCAGCCGCGATGACTCAGCGCGTTTCTTGGGCGAATATACCACGCGGCAGATATTTCCGCGTGACCCGTTTGTGTCTCTTGATCTTGAAGGCGTTGGAGAATTGATCAGTTTGGCGGTGGAGCGCGGCAGGCAAGGGCGCAAAGATTTGCAATTGGGCATTTGCGGTGAACATGGTGGCGATCCAGACTCAATTAACTTTTTTGAGGCTGTGGGCCTTGATTATATCTCTTGTTCACCGTTTCGCGTTCCCATTGCAAGGCTGGCCGCGGCCCAATCCAGGTTGCGCAAATTGGACAATAAGCTTTGAATTCAACAGATTAACTGTATTCATAGACAAGCCAATATTAAGGCTGAAATTTGGCTAGAATTAGTTGTAGGCATGGTTAACCTATGCTAAAGGCCGATGATATATATTGCAATCCGGGCTTTTTCGCCCACCAAAAAAGCAGGACCTGAGAGCATTGTATCAAGAGCCACGTAAATCTCGGCGTATCGTTAGTTATGATCCTTACGCGTTGGAGATGCCCATCCGTAAACGCAATCGGTTGATTGAGAACTTGCCCGTGGCTTTTGCCGGCGTAATGTTGATCGGTGCTTTTGTGTTTGCCAGCCATTTTATTGGCCGCAATGCTGTTGCCCACAACATTGAAGCCGAAGATATTTCTGCTCTTGTGGCGCCAACCAGCGTTTTAAACACCAAGGGCTCTTTGTTGCCAGACGACCAGACTTTTACAACAATCAACATTGCAACTTTGCGCACACAAACTGTGATGACTGATGGCAAGGGTGATTTAGAATCCGTCAGCGTTGTGCAACCTGTGCCTCCACCAATTCCTAAATTCAAACCTGCCAAAATTAAACTTGCGGCACTTGATAAATCTGTAAAAATTACCCCAGCGGCGATTGATCTTAAAAATCCAGACGATGAACCAGTGGCCGTGAAGCGATTGGTAACCAGCCCGCGCGTTCCCACCATTGCGACGTTGACACCTAAGGCTAAAATTCAAGTTGTGGCCCAGCACCGCTTGCGGGTTGCTGAAGAAAACTGTTTGGCCCGTGCAGTTTATTTTGAATCTCGGTCTGAATCAGATCTTGGTCAATTGGCTGTGGCCAAGGTGATTTTGAACCGGGTTAAATCGCCTGATTTCCCTAAAACAATTTGTGGCGTGGTTTATCAAGGTTCAGGCTCGCGCAATTCTTGCCAATTTTCATTTGCGTGTGATGGCTTGCCGGATGATGTGAAATCACCGACTGCTTGGGCCCATGCCAAAGCGATTGCATCACGCGCCATCAATAACGACCCGTCGATTTCAATGCTTGGCACAGCTGTGAATTATCACGCTGATTACGTTCAACCACGCTGGTCAAAAACCATGCGTCGTCTCATCCGCATTGGGCATCATATATTCTATGCCCGCCGCAGTGTTGGCTAAAAATCCAGAATAAACGGTGATCCTGAAAAGGCATTGGCACCACGGCCAATGCTTTCAATTGCGTGGCTCATGCGGCCATGGCGGTTTAAAATCTGGTCAACTTTGTGCGTTATCAACCTGTTGGGCGTGGCCGAAGGGGATGCTTGGCGCAAATTCTGGGCATGTTCCATCTCAGCGATTTCTGGTCTTAAAATGCACATGGCGGCAAACGCAGTGGCGGTTGAACGGCTGATCCCCGCCCAGCAGTGAATAAGCAGCGGCGCATCTTTTTTCCATGCCCTTATGAACGAAACAAGTTTTTCTGCATCAGTCATTTGTACGGTTTTGAGGCCGGGTGTTTCGTTGTCGATATCATTAAATGTAAGACGCAGGTGGTGTTCTGGCAAAATTCCTTCATAAACCGGGTGGGGCGTTTCGGGGCTTAAAATGCCGATGACAGATTTTGCCTTTAGCGTGGTAATTTGCTCTTGCGCCTGGGCCAAGCCACACACAATGATCATCTTAAATCCTCAAAGCGAGCGCGATAAAGCGTTGCAGCGTCGGTTGGATTGAGCGGAACAAGTGCATGAAACTGTTGCGAGCCCGCACCCGATAATCCTTTGGGCCTACCGAAAAATCTTTCTGCTTCGGCCAATTCAAAACCTGCCAGCTGGGTTGCTTCTAAAAAAGCAGCAATTTTATCGGCCTGTTTGATGGCGATCACAAGCGGCTCTTCGCTTTGGGCGGGCAGTCCAAAACGGATGTGAATGGCCGCCATCAAACGATTTTCAAAAACTTTATAGTCAAGGCCCAATGCCGCCTTAAACGGCGAAATCATATCGCCCACAACATATTCGGCGGCATCGTGCAAAAGGGCTGCAAGTCTTTGTGGCTTGGTCACCGCTTTGTTGGCGTGGGCATAAATTGCTTCAACCAACACACAATGTTGGGCCACAGAAAAAGCATTTTCACCCTTGGTTTGGCCATTCCAACGCGCCACACGCGCCAAGCCATGGGCAATATCTTCAATTTCAATATCAAGTGGTGATGGGTCTAACAGATCAAGCCTGCGGCCAGAAAGCATGCGTTGCCAAGCGCGCGCCACCTAACGCACCAAGCGTTGCACCGCCTTGTGGCGGTGGCATGAAACCATATGATCATTATAAAAGCCGGTGGCCTGCATGAAGGCATAAACAATGGTGGGGCCTACAAACTTGAAGCCTTTGGCCAAAAGATCTTTGGAAATTTTTTCGCTGAGTGCATTTTTCGCCGGCACTTGCCCTGGCCCATCATAGCTATTTTG
>JAYUHQ010000130.1:0-13991 GCA_043766895.1 Aestuariivirga sp. | reverse complement strand
TTTGCCAAAGTGCAACATGCCGTTCCCATGCTGTCATTGGCCAATGCTTTTGCTGATGATGATGTGGCTGAATTTTTAGCGCGGATGAAACGGTTTTTGAATTTGCCAGAAGCTGCGCCTTTGGCAATTACAGCCGAACCCAAAATTGATGGCTTGTCGATGTCGCTGCGCTATGAACATCGCAAGCTGGTGCAGGCGGCCACGCGCGGCGATGGGGCAACCGGCGAAAATGTAACAGCCAATGTTTTGACCATCGCTGATATTCCAAAAACACTGCCACCTGCCGCGCCTGATTTGATCGAAGTGCGTGGCGAAATCTATATGTCTTCCAATGACTTCGCGGTGTTGAATGAGAAACTGATTCAAAGCGGTGAAAAGCCCTTGGCCAACCCACGCAATGGGGCAGCGGGTTCGCTGCGCCAGCAAGATGTGTCGATCACAGCGTCACGGCCCCTGAAATTTTTTGCTTATTCTTGGGGTGAGGCGCCAGAGCTTCCGGCCCAAACACAATGGGGCGTGGTGCAGGCATTCAAAGCTTGGGGCCTGCCCGTCAACCCACACATGGTTTTATGCCATAGCGCCGATGAATTGCTGGTGCACTATCGCAAGATTGAAGCCCAACGGGCCACCTTGGGTTACGATATTGACGGCGTAGTTTATAAGCTGAATGATTTGGCGTTGCAGGCCAGGCTGGGGTTTGTATCGCGTTCGCCACGCTGGGCCATTGCCCATAAATTTTCTGCTGTGCAAGCAACAACTGTGTTGGAAGGCATTGATATTCAAATTGGCCGCACAGGCGCATTAACGCCGGTTGCGCGTTTAAAGCCCGTCACCGTTGGTGGTGTTGTAGTGTCGAACGCCACGTTGCACAACGAAGATGAAATTGCGCGAAAAGATGTGCGCATTGGTGACACAGTAATTGTGCAACGCGCTGGTGATGTTATTCCGCAGATTGTGGGCGTGGCAACACGTGGCATTGATACGGTGCCCTATGAATTTCCAAAAATTTGCCCTGCCTGTGGCAGCTATGCGGAAAGAGAAGACCGAGGCTCTGGCAAATCTGATGCGGTGCGCCGCTGCACCGGCGGATTGATTTGCCCGGCCCAACGGGTGGAGCGCTTAAAACATTTTGCCTCGCGCAACGCTTTTGATATTGAAGGGCTTGGCGATAAAATTATTGAAGAATTTTATGCCGATGGTTTGATTGCCGCACCGCAAGATATTTTCACGTTGCAAAAGCGCGATATGCGATCGGTTAAAAAACTGAACGAGCGCGAGGGGTGGGGCCAATCGAGTGTTGCCAATCTCTTTGCAGCCATTGAAGCCAGGCGAGAGATAGCGCTTGATCGGTTTATTTTTGCGTTGGGCATTCGCCATGTGGGCGAAATCTCGGCGCGGGTTTTGGCGCGCACCTATCAATCAGCCGAACATTTGCGCGACCAGATGAAGCAAGCGGGCTTGAATGATGACAATGATGCGCGCCATGAATTAGAGGCCATTGATGGCGTGGGCAGCATTGTGGCCGAAGCCGTGATTGATTTTTTTAATGAACAGCACAACGTCGATATTTTTGATGCGCTGCTGGCTGAAGTAAAGCCACAAGCACTTGCCGCTGTGGCATCATCATCGCCCGTGTCGGGCAAAACCGTGGTGTTCACCGGGGCGTTGGAACGCATGACGCGTGAAGAAGCCAAGGCCATGGCCGAACGTTTGGGCGCAAAAGTTTCAGGGTCGGTTTCGAAGAAAACAGATTTGCTGGTGGCCGGGCCGGGGGCCGGATCGAAGTTGAAAGATGCTGAGAAATTTGGTGTTGAAGTGATTGACGAGAATGCTTGGTTTGAACGTGTTGGTTTGTCTTGAGCATTTCAGCTAAAAGTTTCAATCAAGAATTTCGTTCTGGCTTTATCGATATGGCGCCCATGTTGCTGGCCTATGCGCCTGTGGCCATGTTGTGGGGTGCATCGGCGGCGGGCAAAGGCTTTTCGGTTCTTGAAGCCTTTTTGATGAGTGCGCTGGTTTATGCAGGTGCTTCACAATTTGTGGCCGTTGATATGTGGCGCGAGCCTTTGCCAATTGCGCTGATGATCATCACCATCTTCATCGTGAATTTGCGCCATATGCTTTATGCCGCTTCAATTTCGCGATCGATGGGTGAAATCAAATCAAGCCTCCACCCGTTTTTGATTTATGTTTTAACGGATGAGGCATGGGCCATTGCTGAACGGCGCGCGTTGCAAGGGCCATTGAGCCTTGGATATTATGTGGGTGTTGCGGTGCCGCTGTGGCCCACATGGTTTATCTTTTCAGCAATCGGCGCATTTTTGGGCAAGGCCTTGGGCGACCCCGCGGTGATTGGCTTAGACTTTGCCTTTGCCGCAATGTTTATTTCAATCTTGATGGGCTTTTGGAAAGGCCCTCGAACAGGTGCTGTGATTGCCGTTAGCGGTTTTGTTGCCGTTCTGGCAAAAATTTATATTTCGGGCGGCTGGTATATTCTTCTGGGCGGAATTGCTGGCGTTGCCGCCGCCGCCGTGTTGCATAGCGAAGCCGAAGCATGAGTGGATTGTTCACCCTGCATTGGACATGGCTGCTGGCCATCATCGGCATGGGGCTTGCCACTTACACAACGCGCATTTCAGGTTTGTTATTGATGCGCGGCGTGGTGGTTGAAGGGCGCTTGAAAGCAGCACTTGATGCTGTGCCGCCATCGGTTTTGATGGCGGTGATAACACCCACAGTGTTGATGACAGGCAAGGCCGAAAGTCTTGCGGCTATTGCAACGGCTATCGCAGCATTTTTTCGTGCACCGTTGCTGGTAACAATTGTGGTGGGCATGGTTTCTGTTGTGGGTTTGCGCTGGCTTGGCCTTTAAAGTGTAGAGCGTGCTGAAAGTGCAAACGCACTGGATTTTACATGCAACACGGCAGCACCATTGGAATTGAGAAATTCGCCCACGGTTTTTTCAATGTCGTCACCCAGTTTTAAGGTGAATGTTTCGGCACCAAAAGATTTGCCCCAAGCGGCAAAATCGGGGTTGACCAAATTGGTGCCCGAAACACGGCCCGCAAAGTTTTTTTCTTGGTGCGAGCGGATGGTACCATAAATGCCATTATCAGAAATGACAATTTTGGGCTTGGCACCAAAGGCCATGGCGGTGGCCAATTCTTGGCCTGTCATCAACACGCCACCATCGCCAACAAAACAAACGACAGTGCGATCAGGCGCATTCAAACTTGCGGCAACGGCAGCGGGAACGCCATAGCCCATGGCACCCACAATGCCACCCAGCAGCAAGTTTTTAGGCGTCATCAGCCAATGGCGATGAACCCACGTCGACATATTGCCGGCATCTGTGGTGATGATGGCATTGGCGGGGGCCAGTTTAGCCAAAGCCAAAGTCACCTTGCCAAAATCAACACCGTCTGATGGTTCAGGCGAAACAAAATTCTGGGCGGCAGTTGTGGCTTTATGCACCGATGAAATCCAGCGTTCACGCGCGGCCGGGGCCACGCGGGCAGAATTTGCCAAGGCCCCTAAAACATCAGCAGGTTGGGCAATCAAACCAAAATCCACGCGGGTAACGCGGCCAATAGGTTTGCCATCAGGATAGATGTGAACCAATCTTTGTTTGGGTTGTGGTGCTTCTGGAAACGAATAGCCCAACGATGCAACATCGCCCAACCTTGTTCCGGCAGCGATGATCAAATCTGCTGTGTTCAAAATTTCGCGCTGGGCGGGCAGCGTGCCAAAATCCAAGTGACCAGCATATAGGTCAGAACCGTTGTCAAACACATCTTGGTTTTTCCACGTCAAGGCAACGGGCACGCGTTGGGCGGCGGCAAACTTTGCCAAAGCATCAGCACCATTGGCCCCGCGCAAGCCAGCGCCCGCAATAAGCAAGGGCCGCTCGGCCTGCAAAATCATTTCCTGCACTTCTTCGATATGGGCAGCAGACGCTGAAACATGGGGCAGGGGGAAGGTGAACACATCGGCCGTTGCAATTTCATCGCGCAACATGTCTTCGGGAATTGGTAAAATAACTGGCCCCGGCACGCCTTCTAAAGCCAAGCGGAAAGACCGGGGCAACATTTCGGGCAAGCGGTTTGCATCGCTCAATTCGAACACACCCTTGGCGAAACTGCCAAACACAGCGCCGTAATCCATTTCTTGGAATACAAAGCGATATTTTTCTTCGCGTGCCACTTGGCCTATCAACACAATCAAGGGCACAGCATCTTGTTCTGCCATATGCACCGCAATTGAAACATTGGTGGCGCCGGGGCCACGCGATACCAACACAACGCCGGGCACACCGGTCATCTTGGCTTCGGCCACAGCCATAAAGCCCGCACCGCCTTCATGGCGGCAGATGATGACGTCAATGCCGCTTTCGTAAAGCGCATCCAGCAATGCCAGATAGCTTTCGCCAGGCACGCAATAGACGCGTCTCACCCCATGGGCCTTCAAACTGGAAACAATAAAATCAGCGGCGCGCATCATCTTCCCTCAAAACAGATCTCCTGTTTTGCCGTGAAGATGAGCGCTTGTCGAGGGCAGCTAGTTCTGAGCTGTGATACCAGCGGCCGCCGCCTTTTTATACCATTCGTCAGCTTTGGCCGGATCTGGCTGCAAGCCTTCGATTTTTAACTCCGCAAAAGTTTTTGGATCATAGGTGCGGGCCACGCCAAAAGTGCCCCGGGCGTTGCCCAAGGCCGAGGCTTGCAAATAGAACTGCCGCGCTGAAGCCACATCACCTTGGTTCATCAGCTCTTGGGCTTTGACCAACAAATCTGTGCCCGGATCTGCCGCAGGCGTCATCGGTTCTGGAATGGCATTGGATTTAAGATCAACGCCATCGGGCGGGGCGGCCGTTGGCATAATTTTCACATCAGACAATTCAACGCTCATGCTTTGTGCAGGCGTGGCAATGGTGTCGGTGCCGCTTTCAACGGCGGCCACTTCCAAGTTAAGCTTGGGCGTTTCAGATTGTGGAACAAAAAGTTTTATGTTTTCAACTTCAGCGGCTTTCACAATCCAATCGCCTGAAATTGTCTGTTGGCCTTTGGTCAGATAAGCGGTTTTCGGCAGGCCGGTGATTTTAAGATCCAGCGTTTGATCAGCAGCGGCGGGCGTTGCTTGAAGTGTCAGCGGAATCATACTGTTCAAAGTGCCGCGCACATCATTGACCGCCAATGACGCCATGGTGACTGGCTTTTTTGCAATGGTGGTTTGGCCACCGCTGTCTGCCAGAATTACAGGTGGTGCTGCAGATGCGCGCGTCCATGCCACATAATCTGTTACTTTGGCAAAGCCAGCATTGGCCACGCTTAGAACTTGGCTGCGATTGGCAACGCCAAAGCCCGCGGCACTGCCCAACACAAGGGCCAAAACAGAATAGGCAACATAGGTGCCAATGCTATTGCCTTTGTGATGGCGCGTCTCAGGTGGGTTTTCTTGTTCAAGCCGATAACGCTTGGTGCGGCCATTAATTTCGGCCATGGGCAATGTTGGCCTTCTGGCGCGCAAAGGTGGCTCGGGTGGATTATCATTCATGGGCTTATCGTAAATGCGTTGAGCATGTTTAAAGCGTTCATCCAATTTGCGGCGATAATCTTCAAGGGCAGCAGTTTCGGTTTGCTGCAATTCTTCTTGTCTGGCGGCGCGCGCACGATAGCGTTCGGCCAATTCTTCGGCAGATTCATTGGAATAGGCATCAGAAAACCAGCCGGGCGTTAAGGGTTGGGCCTTTGCTTCGGCTGGCTTTTCAGGTTCGGATTCTGGCTTTGCTGGCTCATCCAAGCGGGCGGGAGAATAGCTCATGGTTGTGCTCCTGTAGGTTCAATATTTACGTTTAGGCCAAGTTGATTTTGCGCATCTTGCTGGCGGGCCCAACCTTCAACTTGGGTTCGCGACGCAATCGTGGCCTGTTTGAAAATCTCAGTTTCAAATTGCTTTAATCGGTTGCGCTGTGCAGCATCAAAGTGTTGATCATTCACCGCCAGCAGAAGTTGGGTTGCTATGCTTTCAATCTTTTGGTTGCTGGATAAAAGGTTCGGTGCATCGCGATTTGAAAGGGTGTTTCGCGTATAGGTTTTTGAAAGTTCTGGCGGCATAACGATGGGCAACAGATGATAATCTCCTGCCTGAAGCCGATTGAGATTTTTAGGTGTGCCCAACACCAATGCAGCATCGGCTTTGCCGCTGGCCAAGGCTTCGATTGCTGCATCTTGGGTTTGGGCCACGCGCAAGAACGGAATTTCCATTGCGCCTAAAATCATCTCACCTGTTGCAAAACTCGCTGAATAGGCGGGGCCCGTGGCAATGCGTTTGCCAGCAAGCGCTGTAATGTTGGCGATATTTTTTCGTGCAATCAGCATAATGGGCAAGGGCTTTATGGTGGTGATATATGAAAACTTTTGCTCATCTGTTCCCAACAGGTTTTGGGCTTTGACATAGGCTAGGGAGTCTGATGTTACCAAAGCGCTATCAAGGGCCGCAAACTGGGTGATATCTTGCATGGCTTGGATGCTGCCTTCACCCAACACCGGCAAAACCCGCAGCGAACCTTCATGGTCTAATGATTTGGCCAGCGCCTGTGCGTCGGCGATCCAACTGGGTTCGCCCACCAAGATTGTAAAGCTGGTTTCATCTGTTTGGGCGTGAAGGCCCGACCAAGACATGGCCCAAATGCATAGTGCAGGCAAAAATCGCTTCATGCCTTGTCCCCTCTCATTTTGTGCGCCGTCCCACTTGCAACGTATTAAGTTTTGGGTAGGGAATGTGGCAAACAGCGGGCAGGAAAAAGGTGATTTTAAGATGGGCAAAACACTGTTAGGTGTGGCCCATGGCACAGGCAGCAGACATCATCACACAAGCCACCAATAAAATAAAAGGCAAAGGCCTGCGGCTGGTTTTGGCCGAGGGCGATGATGATCGCATCATCGCAGCCGCCAAAATTTTACAAGCAGAAAATCTGGCATTGCCCATTGTGCTTGGCCCCGGTGGAATTGAGGCCGAACCAGAATTGGTTTTCGTTTTAAAGCAAAGGCGTGATCGTTTAACTGAGGCGATGGCCGCAAAGTTGTTGCGAAAGCCACTGTTTGCAGCGGGGGCCATGCTGGCCGCGGGCCGGGCCGATGCCATGCTGGCTGGTGTTGCCAACCCAACGGCGCGGGTGATTGAGGCTGCATTGATGACGGTGGGCTTGGCTAATGGCAATGCAACGCCATCCAGTTTTTTTCTGATGCAATGGCCAGACCAAACATTTATTTTTGCAGATTGCGCGGTGAACATTCAACCCAATGCCGAACAATTGGCCGATATCGCAATTGCGGCGGCCAACAGCGCCTCACGGCTTTTGGCGCAAAGCCCGCGCGTGGCGTTGCTATCATTTTCAACCAAGGGCAGCGGCAAACATGCTGATGCCGATAAGGTTATCGAGGCCTGTAACATTGCACAAGTCCGCGCGCCACAGTTTCAATTTGACGGCGAACTTCAAGGCGACGCGGCCTTGTCGCAAGCCATAGCCACGCGAAAAGTGGGTGGCCAAAGCGCTGTTGCCGGATGTGCCAATGTCTTGGTGTTTCCAGATTTGGACGCGGGCAATATAGCCTATAAGCTTTGCCAATATCTGGGTGGCGCGCAGGCGATTGGCCCCATTTTGCAGGGGTTCGGAAAGCCTGTTTCGGATCTTTCACGCGGCGCAAGTGTAAAAGATATTTTAGAAACGGCGATCCTATTGCTTTCCATGGTTTAGTTGAATTTTGGCGTTGAACACGATAGAAGTGCGCGCATGACCATTTCCCTGATCTCGGCACACAACGTGGGTTTTACCGTTGGCACTCATAAAATTTTAGATCAGGTGAATTTGTCAGTTGGCAGCAACGAGATTGTTACAGTGATCGGGCCTAATGGTGCGGGCAAATCCACTTTGATAAAAGTGATGTTGGGTTTGCTGAAGCCCACATCGGGGCGGGTTGAAACCAAGCCCGGTTTGCAGATTGGCTATGTTCCGCAAAAATTTACCAGCGCAACGCAAGTTCCCATCTCGGTGCAACGTTTGATGACGTTAACATATCGCGCCAACAATTCAGAAGTTTTGGCCGCACTGTTTGAAACGGGCGTTGGCCATTTGTTAAACAGCAGTGTTTCAGATTTATCGGGCGGTGAATTGCAGCGCGTGCTTTTGGCGCGGGCCTTGTTGCGCAAGCCTGAACTTTTGGTGCTGGATGAGCCCGCCCAATCGGTTGATTTTATGGGTGAGATCAAATTGTATGAATTGATATCCACATTGCGCAAAAGCCGCGGCATTAGCGTGTTGATGGTCAGCCATGATTTGCATGTGGTGATGGCTGAAAGTGATCGGGTGGTGTGTCTAAACCATCATGTGTGTTGTGAAGGCCAACCTTCGGCTTTGAAATCTAACCCCGAATTTATCAAATTATTTGGTGATGGTGCCAGCCGCATGATAGCAGCTTATGCCCATCATCACGACCACGACCACGATCACGGGCATTGACATGGTGAACGGTTTTTCTCTGGCAGTGTTGGCGGGGCTTGGTGTGGCCTTGGTGTCTGGCCCTATTGGCTGTTTTGTGGTGTGGCGGCGCATGGCCTATTTTGGCGAAACGCTGGCCCATGCTGGGCTGTTGGGTGTTGGGCTTGGCATTATTTACAACTTCAACCTTACCCTGGGGGCGTTGGTTTCTGCGGTGGTTATGGTGTTTGTGCTTTTGGCCTTGCGCAACAAAGGCAAACTGGCATTTGACACGGCACTTGGCGTTTTGGCCCATTCCAGTTTGGCCTTGGGGCTTCTGACACTGGGTGTGGCGGCCAAAACGGCAGATGATCACCATGAAATTCTGTTTGGTGATGTGAATGTTTTAAACCCACAATCTGTCATGGCCATTTGGCTGGGCGGCGCTGTGGTTTTAGGTCTTTTGATTTATCTTTGGCGTGATTTGATTGCCATTTCGGTGCATGAAGATTTGGCCAGGGCCGAGGGCGTTGCGGTGGAACGCACTGAATTTTTGTTCATGGTGGCCATGGCCATGATGACGGCATTTGCAATGCAGGTTGTTGGCCTTTTGCTCATCACCGCGTTGACAATTATTCCAGCCGCTGCCGCAAGGCGCATTGGGCGCTCGCCTGAAAGCATGGCGTTTTTGGGTGCTGGGTTTGCCGTCATTGCAACCCTGCTTGGCCTTTCGCTTTGGCGCTTTTATGGACTCGATGCCGGCCCCGCGGTTGTGTTATCGACAACACTGATTTTTGTTTTAACCTTGGCAATCCCTCAACGCAGATAAAACCATGGCCTATTCAGCAATTGATTTTCGACACAAAACGGTACCGGTAAAAGTGGGCAAAGTGCAGGTGGGTGGCCTTGCCCCCATCGTCGTGCAATCGATGACGAACACGGATACAGCCAACGCCACTGCCACAGCACAGCAATGCGCCGAACTGGCGCGGGCTGGTTCAGAATTGGTGCGCATTACGGTTGATCGAGAAGAATCTGCTACTGCCGTTCCGGCAATTGCTGAGCAACTTTACAAAATGGGCGTTGATGTGCCGCTGGTTGGTGATTTCCATTACAACGGCCATGTGTTGTTGGCGCAATTTCCGGAATGCGCAGCGGCCTTGGCCAAATATCGCATCAACCCCGGAAATGTTGGTTTTAAAGAAAAGCGTGATCGCAACTTTGCAACCATGATCGAAATTGCTGCCAAGCATCAAAAGCCGGTGCGCATTGGTGTGAACTGGGGTTCGCTTGATCAATCCATGTTGGCGCAATTGATGGATGAAAATTCAAAATCATCCACGCCAAAATCAGCCCGCGATGTGATGCACGAGGCGATTGTTCAATCAGGCATTCAATCTGCGCTTTATGCCGAAGAGCTTGGCCTTCGGCGCGATCAAATCATCATTTCGGCCAAATGTTCTGAGGTGCAAGATTTAATCGCGGTCTATCGCATGATGGCCCAACGCACCGATCATGCTTTGCACTTGGGCCTGACAGAAGCTGGTATGGGATCAAAAGGTATTGTGGCATCAACAGCGGCCCTTGCTGTTTTGTTGCAGCAAGGCATTGGCGACACCATTCGCATTTCACTGACGCCAGAACCTGGCGGCGACCGCACCCGCGAGGTGATTGTGGCCCAGGAAATTTTGCAAACCATGGGGCTTCGTGCCTTTGCGCCCATGGTTATTGCATGCCCCGGCTGTGGGCGCACCACATCAACGGTGTTTCAAGAATTGGCGCAAGACATTCAAAATTATGTGCGCGCGCGTATGCCAGAATGGAAAGTGATCTATCCGGGATTTGAGAATTTGTCATTGGCTGTAATGGGCTGCATTGTGAATGGGCCGGGCGAATCGAAACATGCTGATATTGGCATTTCATTGCCGGGCACAGGGGAACTTCCGGCAGCGCCAATTTATATTGACGGCAAAAAAGTAAAAACTTTGCGCGGCGAAAATATCGCCATGCAATTCCAAACCATTGTGGAAGACTATGTTGCAAAACGCTGGGGATGAGCTGCCACATTTTCCCATGTCTGTCGCACAATTTTTGGGCGATGCAGAACGCTATCTTAGTCGCGGTGATATTCTTTTGTCGCGCAGCCCCACGCTTTCATCTTGGATTATTCGCAAAACCACAGCAAGCTTTTTCAGCCATGCCGCTTATTTGTTTTTAACGCCGCGAAAGTCTGAAGGCTTTTACAGTACCTTTGTGTTGGAAAGCCTGTACGAGGGCGTGGGCGTTGCCAACTTTCAAAATTATATCACCGGCAAATCGCCTAGCGAAATTGTGGCTGTGGTGCGGTTTAAAGATCATAGCTTCAGCCGAACATTTTTTAAAAATGTTGGCGGGCGGTTGTTGGATGATGTGCACAAGCGTTATGATTTTAGGCGTGCACTGGGTTTGGCGATGACGATTCTGTTTGGTATTCGGTTGGGCTTGTCGCGGTTGATCAAGCGTTCACCGCAAATGAAAAAATGGCGGCCCGCAAAATTTATTTGCAGTGGATATATTCAATTTGGTTTGTTGGATGTGATGGCGCGCCAAAACGGCAATCTTGAAACCGTTGTTTTCAAGCAGGGGTTAAAGCCCACAGACACAGAAGAATTGTTGAGCACAACGCCAGAAGACATTGCCGTTTCAGACAAAATGAAATGGCTTTATGTGATTTTGCGTGGCCGTGTGCATCTGGCCCATTCTTATGCAGAAGCCAAAGCGCTTATTTCTGGCGCGAAATAATAAAATCGGCGGCTTGGCGCAAAATATTCGCCTTTTGACCATAGGGGTTTAAAACCAGTTTTGCAGATTCAATGATGTTTGCTGCTTGGATTTTAGCGGCTTCCAAACCATAAAAATCGATGAAGGTGGCTTTGCCTTTGGCGCTATCTTTTTGGGTGGCTTTGCCCAAGTTTGCGGCGGTGGATTCCACATCTAAAATATCGTCAGCAATTTGAAAGGCGATGCCGATATTATGGGCATAGGTTTTCATGGCGCTTATATCTTGGCCAGCCAACAGCGGCCCGGCCATGCAGGCGAATTCGAACAATGCCCCGGTTTTGCCAGATTGCATGGCTGAAATTTCAGCAAGGGAAGAGAAGTTCTTGGTTTCGGCCTCAATGTCCAGCATTTGGCCGCCCACCATGCCCGCTTCGCCTGCGGCTTTGGCCAAGGCGGCAATGATTGCGCTTGGCGCACCCGCATTGGCCAAGATTTCAAACGCAAGTGTTAACAACGCATCACCGGCCAAGATGGCCGTGGCTTCGTCAAATTTTTTGTGGGTTGTGGGCAAGCCACGGCGCAAATCATCATTATCCATGGCGGGCAGATCATCATGCACCAATGAATAACAATGAATGGATTCCAAGGCAGCGGCAACGGGCAGCGCCACCGATGGTGAAACGCCATAAAGCTTGGCACTTTCCAACACAAAAAATGGTCTTAACCTTTTGCCTTGCCCCAAGGCTGCATAGCGCATGGCGGCATGAAGCCGGTTGCCAAATTGATTGGGCAAAAGCTGGTTAAGGGCTGCCTCTGTGGCATGGGCCGCGTTGTTCAGCGCGATTTCAAAATCTGTTTTTTCAGTTGCTGCCAAAGTGTTTCGTCCCGTGCTAGTGCTGTTCCTAGGAGCAATGACGCTAGAATTCAACCAATGAGCAATCGCATTTTTGAAAAAATCAAAGCCTTCTGGTGCTTGCGTTCGCGCTGGCAACGCTGGGCCTTGGGCGTGGTTGGCTTTTTGTTTTTATGGCCTGTGGTGATGACGCTGGTTTATGGCGTTGTGCCTGTGCCAATTTCGAACTTGATGGTGTTTCGATTGTTTGCGGGCAATGGCATTCACAAAACCTGGGTAAGCCTTGACCATATTTCACCCTATTTGGAAAATGCTGTTGTCAGCTCTGAAGATCAGCGGTTTTGTGAACATCATGGGGTAGATTGGGTGGAATTTCATGAAGCCACGGGCAATGGCTCGCCGCGCCGCGGCGCCAGCACCATTTCAATGCAAACCGCCAAGAATATGTTTTTATGGGAGGGGCATAGCTTTGTGCGCAAAGGCATTGAAATTCCGCTGGCCTATTACATGGATGGCGTGTGGACAAAGCGGCGCATGATGGAAGTTTATCTGAACATTGTGGAATGGGCACCGGGTGTTTATGGCGCGGAAGCTGCCGCCCAATATCACTTCAAAAAATCAGCCGCACAGTTAACGCGGCGTGAAGCGGCGCTGTTGGCCGCAGTTTTGCCCAACCCCATCAAGCGCAATGCGGGCAAACCTTCGGGGCTGGTGAAAACCTTGGCAAATCGCATCATGCTGCGAATGGTGGGCATTGATGCTTATGTGACTTGTCTCTCACAGAATCCTCGTCTATAAGCCCGATTACGAATTGAAGGCCTTCAACGCCTTTTTAAATTTTATTATTGTTTTTCAGAGGTTTAGAAATGGCTGTACCACGCAAGAAAATGACCAGAAGCCGCATCGGTATGCGCCGTTCGGGCCAAAAGATGCAAACTGTAACTTGGATTGAAGATGCCAAATCTGGCGAACTTCGTCGCCCACACCATGTAGATTTGAAGACTGGGATGTATCGCGGTCGTCAAGTGTTAGATGTGAAGGCTGACGCTTAATTTACTTTTTTGGTAAAAGTTTAAAAACCGGCTTTGGCCGGTTTTTTTGTTTTAACCATGCCCATCAGGGCTTGCTTCACGCCTGAAGCCTATCTTGGCCTGAAATTTGCAGAGTTAGTGGCATGTTGGCAGGTTATTGGAAAAATTTGAAAATTAACGTTGTAAGCGGTGCTGCTGGCCATGCCAGAGCAGGCGGGTGGCGCGCTTTGACACGCTTTGCCTTAGAGCCCGCAGGCTATAACGCGTCTGAGTTGCTGTTGCCGATCCTCAGCCGGCGTGGCGATGCCAGCCTGCTGTTGATCGAAAATGAAACATCTACTTTGATGGCCTTGCCCTTTGTATCTCATCGTTTGGTAGATGAAACATTGCAATCGCCATTGTTGGCAAGTGGGGTGCCGCATGTGGCATCTGCCGCCCATGGTGATGCGTTGACCGCCTTTTTAAAGAATCAAAACAAGCCATTTGTGTTCAAGGCATTGCCAAGCGAAGGCAAATTTTTTGCGGCTTTAAAGCAACACTCCACCCACTTCACGGTTTTGAACAGCTGGCAACGCGCCAGCCTCGATATTGCGGGCAGCTTTAGTTCATGGCTATCCACCAACTTTGATCAAAAACGCCGCAAGGAATTTAAACGCCTGCGCAACCGGCTAAGCGAGCAGGGCACGCTTACGCTTGATGTTTTAAAAAAATCCGAAGGCCTTGAACAGTTCATTGGTGATTTGCTTGATCTGGAAGCATCCGGCTGGAAAGGCAAACGCGGCACCGCTTTGAAAAATGATGCTGATATGCATTTTGCCTTTCGGGCGGCCATGGTCAATTTGGCGGCGGCAGATAAACTGCGGTTTTGGCG
>JAYUHQ010000129.1:0-13996 GCA_043766895.1 Aestuariivirga sp. | reverse complement strand
ATATTCGCATTATGCAGGCGCGGCGCACAGCCCTGCGGATGCGCACGTTGATGGCTGAGAAGGGTTGGATTCCGGCCAATGATGCTGTTGAATTGGTGGCTGATGCTGAAGATAAAGCAGTGATGCAGGTGCTGGTTGAAGCGTCACCTGTTGAGCGGGCCAAAGTGACTAATTTTATGGCTGCCAAAAATATGCTGACATCGGCACTGATTGTTCGGGCGGCTGCCACCGGGCAAATGACGGTGGTGGAAGCTGCGTTGGCACATTTAAGCGGGCTTACAGCACAGCGTGCATCTGAACAGATGTATTCGCGTTCATCACTCGGATTTAAATCAATTTTCAAACGCTCTGGCTTGCCTGTGTCGTGTTTTGGCATTTTGCGGGCCGCATGCGATGTGGTGATTGATATGCATGAAGAGGGCAGTGATCTGAGCGCTTCTGAATTTGGTGGGCGTGTGCTGGAAGCTTTGATGACGCGCTATGAAGCCATGGATTCGGCTGATCGGGCCAAGCAGATTGAATATCTTGGCCGCTATGGCGAAGAACGAATTCGCAAAGTTGCCAAGCGTTTGAAAGCAGATTTGGTACGAGCCGCCTAAAACTTAAACTGTTCGTTCAACACGCGTTCAGCCAAACTGTGGCCCGCATCAAATAGAATTTTAACGCTGCGTTTTTTATCTTCACTGATTTCAACTTCAACCACGTTGCGCACTTCTTGATGGTCAGCAACCGCGGCAACGGGGCGCTTTTCATGCTCCAATATGTGAAGGGTAACCTTGGCGCGGTGGGGCAACATGGCACCGCGCCATCGCCGCGGGCGAAACGCACTGATGGGCGTTAACGCCAAAAGTGGTGCACCAATTGGCAAGATTGGGCCATGGGCAGATAGATTATAGGCCGTTGACCCCGCGGGGGTTGCCAGCAACACACCATCACAAATTAACTCTTCCAAGCGTGTTTGACCGTCGATGACGATTTTAATTTTTGCGGCTTGGGAACGTTGGCGCAAAAGTGCCACTTCATTGAAAGCCAAACCTTGATGTTTTTTTCCATCAGCGGTTTTTGCCGACATTTTCAATGGTCGAATGGTGGTCAGTTCAGCTGCTGCCAACCTTTCGGGCAAATTCTTTTCGCTGAACTCGTTCATCAAAAAACCAACAGATCCGCGGTTCATGCCGTAAATTGGAATGCCCGTTTCCATAAAGCTATGCAAAGCTTGCAGCATTAAGCCATCGCCGCCCAAGGCCACCACCACGTCTGCGGTATCTGCGCTGGCGTTGCCGTGCAGCTTTTCAAGTTTTTTGAGGGCGCGGCGGGCGTCGGGCGCTTCAGATGCTAAAAAGGCGATACGGTTGAATTTCATTTTCGTGCTTTAATGTTTCAGCTATGCAGCAGGTTAGCACCCCTTAAAGGCTTGTCCATATCTCATGCGCCGTTTGGTTATTTGTTCCACTTGCAAATTTTCTGTTGAATCGAAGTTCGCGCCAGATGGCCGAACAGGTGGGCAGGTGATGATTGATTCCATGAACGCCGTTTTGGAAAGTGAAGGCCGTAACGATGTTATTGTAGAAACGCAAAGTTGTTTATGGAATTGCACTAGGCCTTGCAGCGTTGTGATCCAAGACGATCAGCGATATTCTTATATCACTGGCGGCAATCAACCCACGCTTGAACAAGCCCGAGCCATTTTGGAATGGTTTGATGCCCATGGCAAAAGCGACATGGGCGAAGTTGCCTTCAAGCTTTGGCCGCAATTGATGCGCGGGCATTTTATTGCACGTATTCCGCCGGTGAAAGCATGACCGTTACGCTAATTTTGGGTGGCGCACGCAGTGGCAAAAGCAGGTTGGCTGAAAAACTTTGCGCCACTCCGCGCACATATATTGCAACGGCACAAGCGTTCGACGATGAAATGCGTGATCGAATTGCGCAACACAAAATCCAGCGCGGTGTGGCGTGGCAAACAATTGAAGCGCCGTTAAATTTGGTTGAAGCGATTGTTGCTCATGATGCTGTTGGCCACACAATTTTGGTGGATTGCGTTACGCTTTGGTTGAGCAATTTGCTTCTGGCCGAAACTGACTGTTTAAGCGCTGTAGATGCTTTAATTTTGAAGCTTCAAAACATGCAAGGCCACATTGTTTTGGTTTCAAATGAAGTGGGCCTTAGTATCGTTCCCGATAATAAATTGGGCCGCGCTTTTCGCGATATTCAAGGCATTGCCAATCAGCGGATTGCTGCTGTGGCCAATTCTGTGGTGTTTGTGGCCGCAGGCTTGCCGTTGGTTCTTAAAGGGCGATTGCCAGAATAACCCCCAACACAAAAAGCAGTGCCATGGCGTTGTGATAGAGCGATAATCCGTCAATAATATCTGCGGCACCGCGGGGCGCACGCCCATTGCCCATTGTGGGCAGTTCTAAAATTTCGCCGGCATAATTGCGTGGGCCGCCAAACTTTAGATCCAATGCACCAGCCATCGCGGCTTCGGGCCAGCCAGCATTTGGCGAATTGTGCTTGCCAGCGTCGCGCCACATGGCTTGCCAGGCCTGTTTTGCGGCAATTGCGTTTTTGGCATAGGCAGCTGCTGAAAATAGCATTCCGGTTAAACGTGATGCGGGCAGGTTTACCAAATCGTCGAGCCGGGCAGACGCCCATCCAAAAGCGAGATATTTTTCTGATTTATGCCCGATCATTGAATCGGCAGTGTTGATGGCTTTATATATAACCAACCCGGGCAAACCGGTGATGGCGAACCACATGATTGGTGCCACAACACCATCAGACGTATTTTCAGCCAAGCTTTCCAATGCCGCCTTGGCAATGCCGCCTGCGTCGAGGGAGGAAGGATCGCGGCCCACAATTTTTGCCACCTCGATGCGGGCTTTGGACAATGATTGCGAAAGTGCCTCTGCCACGTTGCGAACATGGTCGCCCAAAGATTTTTGGGCGATAAAGGCCGTTGCAACAATCGCGTTTAACGCAAAACCATAGGGCAGGGCGCTGAACACTTTTGCAATCAGCCACGCTGGTAGACCCACTGCAACAATTAGCGCGCCAAGGGCCAATATGCCGTTTACCCTGTTGTTTGCTGGCGCTGCCTCAGGATCGTTCAGGCCTTCATCCAGAAATGAAATCAGTTTACCCATCCAACCCACAGGGTGGCCGATGACATTATAAACCTGTGATGGATAGCCAATCGCACCTTCAAGAAAAAATGCCACACAAGCCAGTGCAATTTGATTCATCAGGCATCACCCGCCAGGGCTAAGATTTTTTCGACATCGAGAAATTGTTCCAAGTGGTCGGCCAAATCATCCAACGTGGTTTCGATGGTTTGATCATAGGCCAAACCGAAGGATTTGACACCCAGCCCGCGCAAGAATACTTGGCGAAAACCATCGTTGCTGAAACACCCGTGCAGATATGTACCAATCACGGTGCCATCGGCACTCATGGCACCTTCGGGGCCGTTTGGCGTTTGTGCAAAAAGCCTTTCACAATCGGGGCCAGTGGTTTTGCCCAAGTGGATTTCATAGGCATTGATCAATTGGCCCGAAAGCGCGTGAATGGCTTGGGTTTGTGTTGTGGTTTTGTTGGGCAATAGTGTTGTTTCAACATCAAGCAGGCCAAGGCCTTCTACGCTTAGAGCCTGACCCTCCAAACCCTGCGGATCATGAATTAGTTTGCCCAGCATTTGATAACCGCCGCAGAGCCCCAGAACCTTACCGCCACGCCGCACGTGGGCTTTCAAATCAATATCCCAACCGTAATTCTTCAATGCGGCCAAATCTGCAATTGTGGATTTGCTTCCAGGAATAATCACGAGTGTTGCATCAGCCGGAATTGGCTGGCCAGCGTTGAGAAAGTGAACTGCAACGCCGTTTTCCAAACGTAGCGGATCTACATCATCAAAGTTAGCAATGCGAGGCAAACGCAAAACGTAAATATTCAAACCTTTTGAATCAGTTGTTGTCATATCTTCCAGTGCAACAGCATCTTCAGCGGGCAATTTATAAGACGCGCTGAAATGTGGAACAATGCCAAGGCACGGCAGGTTCAATTGAGTTTGGATAAAAACTTTTCCCTCATCAAAAAGTTTCGGATCACCGTGAAACTTATTGATAATAAACCCTTTTATTCGGATTTGATCGGTGCTGCTCAGAACTGCCAGCGTGCCAATAATCGATGCGATTACGCCACCGCGATGGATATCTCCGACAAGCACAGCAGGGATGTTAGCGGCTTGGGCAAAGCCCATGTTGGCTAAATCACCATCGCGCAGGTTGGTTTCAGCGGGGCTTCCCGCACCTTCCACCAAGATAAGATCATGATTTTGAGCTAGATTATGGAAACTTTCGACGATAGCTGGCATGAACTTTTGCCGCTGTGCGAAAAATTCGCGGGCTTTCAGCGTTGCAACACGTTTTCCCTGAACAATGATTTGCGCGCCGGTTTCGCTTTCGGGTTTTAGCAACACGGGGTTCATGTGAACCGTTGCTGGAACTTTTGCCGCGCGGGCTTGCAAAGCTTGGGCACGGCCAATTTCGCCGCCATCGCTGGTAACTGCGGCATTGTTCGACATGTTTTGCGGCTTAAATGGTGCCACGCGAAGCCCACGCCGCGCAAAAGCCCGTGCCAAGCCCGCCACAATGAGAGATTTGCCCACGTCGGAACCCGTTCCCATAATCATGATGGCTTTTGCTGTCATTGTGGGGCCGCACTGATGATGTGGGCGTATGAACCCATGACATTGCCAATCCGCTGCCCTATCGGCCCCAAATCGCTTCCTGCCGCATCCTGCGCTTGGAATAGAGGCAGGCCGCCGCCTTGGTTTGCTATGGTTGAATAATGAAACTCATGGCCGCGCACGGGCACTGACCATGGTGCATTGATCGATTTCAGCTGGCGATAGCCCAAACTCAATTTTCGGTTTGCAAAACTGGTGGTCAGGGGCAACAGGCCTGCCATTGTGTGAGAGGCGCCTTGTTTGTCGTTCAGCGCATCGCCCAGAACCATATAGCCGCCGCACTCGCCGTATAGAACACCTTTGAAATTGCGTATGCCCGACAAAAACTGCGTATTGGCGGCCAACTTTGCTGCATGCAGTTCAGGATAGCCACCGGACAGAAAACAAGCCTCGGCATTGGGTGGTGTTTGATTGGCCAATGGCGAGAAAAATGAAATTTCTGCTCCCTGTTTGCGCCAATCTTCGATCAGATGTGGATAACAGAAGCTGAAAGCATCATCTCTTGCAATGGCAATGGATTGGGCCAGCGGCGGAAGCAGATTTGAAAATGATCCAGTTTGATTCGTAATTCCCGCCGCTGATTCCAGAATATTGTCAACAAATGTTTCACGTGCAACTTCTCGTGCAGCGGTTTCGATAAAAAGTTCAAGTTGTTGATTTTCTTGCGCTTGTATCAATCCTAGATGGCGAGAGGGCCATTCAAGAGAGTCAATCTGACGCAGAACACCAATCACGTTTACGCCTATCAACGCCAGACTGTTGCGCAACATTGCGTCGTGGCGCGGTGAAGCCACGCGATTGAGAACGACGCCCGCGAAGTTTATGCCCGATTGATGGTCTCGAAAGCCTTGCACCAAAGCAGCGATGGATTGGCCTTGGCGCGCCGCATCCACAACCAATACAACGGGCAGGCCCAAGGCGATGGAAAGATCGGCTGTGGAACCCTTGGCGCGATCTGGCCCGTCAAACAGCCCCATCACACCTTCAATGATCAACAGCTGTGCATCTGCGACATGTTCAACTGTGCGTGCTTTAACCGATGTTTCACCCATGGCCCAATAGTCAAGATTGATGCAGGGTTTGCCCGATGCGGCAGCGTGAAACGCCGGATCAATATAATCTGGGCCAGCCTTGGCTGAAACCACGTCGATGCCTTTGTTTTTCAAGGCGCGCAGCAAGCCTAAAGTGACAAGGGTTTTGCCACTGGCAGAATTGGGCGCTGCAATAACAAGGCCTTTAGCCAATTTTGTTGTTCCGCAAATCGGCCGTGTACCAATCAAGAATTTCGCGCCAATCTGATGCGTGGCCCACAACCACAATTGCAGGTGTGGGTGGTTCTTGGTTTTTTACAAATTCGCCAGCCTCAACAAGAATGGTTGAGTTAACCTGTTGATGCGGCATTGAGGCGTTGGACACCAGTGTTACAGGATCATCTTTTGGCCTGCCGCCTGCCATCAACGCCGTGGCAATTTCACCCAAATTTTTCACGGCCATATACATCACAATCACGGGGGCTGCCGTTGCCACAGCGGGCCAATTGACATTGGCTGGCATTTTGCCTGTTGCATCATGGCCGGTTAAAAATATCACCGCATGGTTGGTATCACGGTGCGTGGCCGGAATGCCCGCATAGGCAAGGCCGCCAATGCCAGAACTTATGCCCGGCACAATGCGAAACGGAACGCCGTGTTGGGCCAAGGTTTGGCTTTCTTCGCCACCACGGCCGAACATAAAGGGATCGCCACCTTTTAAACGCAACACCCGCTTTCCTTCTTTGGCTAATTCAATCAGCCGAAGTGAAATATCGGTTTGCGTATGCGATGGCCTGCCGCCGCGCTTGCCGGCATATTCTAATTCAGCATCGCTGCGAACCCATTTCAAAATATCTGGATTTACCAAAGCATCATAAACAACCACGTCGCAATTTTGCATGGCGTGAAAAGCCAGAAGAGACATCAAGCCCGGCGCACCGGGGCCAGCCCCTACCAGCCACACCCAGCCTTTTTCAAACTGGGGAAAGTGTTCGTCATCTAATTTGGCAAAGCCTTCGGCTTTTGGCGATTTGGTGGTTTCGTTTAACATTTCACCCCTATACAATGAAGCCATGCGAATAGAGAAGCCCGAAGCGGAATTAAAGCGCGGATGGACAACGGGGGCTTGCGCCACTGCGGCCACCAAAGCAGCTTATTCGGCATTATTGACGGGCGCTTTTCCTGATCCCGTTTCAATTTCTTTGCCCAAGGGCCAAAAGCCCGCTTTTCCACTGGCTTTGGCAGAATTGAAAAACGGCGTGGCCAAAGTTGGCATCATTAAAGATGCGGGTGATGATCCTGATGTTACGCATGGTTGCATGGTTGTGGTGACGGTTCGCTTGGGCGGGCAGGGCGTTCGCTTCAAAGCAGGCCAAGGAGTGGGCACCGTTACAAAACCAGGCTTGCCGATTGGGGTGGGCGAACCAGCGATAAACCCCATTCCGCGCCAAATGATGCTGGCCGAAATTGCTGCCCTTGGCGGGGGCGATGTTGAAATTGAAATTTCCATTCCAGACGGTGCGGCGATTGCCGAAAAAACCTGGAACCCGCGCTTGGGCATTATTGGCGGCTTGTCGATATTGGGAACCACAGGGATTGTTCATCCCTTTTCATGTGCGGCATGGATTGCTTCGATCCATCGTGGCATTGACGTGGCCCGCGCCATGGGACTTGATCACGTGGCTGGGTGCACCGGTTCAACCTCTGAAGATGCCGTGCGCGGGCATTATTCGCTGCCCCTTGAAGCCATGCTTGATATGGGCGATTTTGTGGGTGGGGTTTTGAAATATCTGAAAGTACACCCGGTGCCGCGCGTTACACTGGGTGGTGGATTTGGCAAAATGGTGAAACTGGCTCAGGGCCATATGGATCTCCATTCAGGGCGATCACAGGTGGATTTTGTGTGGCTGGCCAAACACGTGGCAGCAGAATTGCGCGATAAAGTTTTAGAAGCAAACACAGCGCTGGAAGCTTTAGAAATATGCGGGCCTGATGTGGCTCTGGTTGTAGCACGAGAAGCGCAAAAACAGGCACAAGCAGTGATTGGGCACGCATCGCAACTGGATGTGATTGTGGTTGATCGCAGCGGCAAGATTATTGCCCATGCCATTTAGGCGGATTTTGATTTTGGGCGGCACCCATTTGGCGAGGCGTGCGGCAGTTGCTTTGGTGGCGCGGGGATTAGACGTTACGTCTTCTCTTGCTGGGGTTACACAGCACCCATTGTTGCCCCAGGGGAAATTGCGCATTGGCGGTTTTGGTGGGATTGAGGGTTTGCAGAAATATCTGGAAGACGAAAAAATTGATGTGGTTGTGGACGCTACGCACCCATTTGCTGTGCAAATTTCGGCCAATGCTTTTGCTGCATCATCTTCTATTCACATTGTGCGACTTGTCGAACCCGATTGGCAAAAGCAGGCCCGTGATCATTGGATTGATTGTGACACAATTGCCCAAGCGGTGGAACTTTTGCCAGCCGGCGTTCAGGTTGCAGCAACGGTGGGGCGCAAAGAGATTGCAGCATTTTTTGCCCGCGATGATCTTTCTGGCGTTGCAAGAATGATTGAAATGCCGCCAGTTGACGTTCCTTTGCGCTGGACGTTGCTGCAACAGCGCCCGCCCTTTACGTTTGAACAAGAATGTGAACTTTTTAAACTGCATAGCATTGACTATGTGGTGAGCAAAAATGCAGGCGGAACACGCGCCGCGAAACTTGATGCCGCCGCGTTTTTGCACATTCCAGTAGTTATGATTAGGCGCCCCATTAAGCCTTCCGTTCAAACCTTTCACACGATAGAGGACATGCTTGGAAGTTTTGGCTGATCAGACTAGTCTGTGCACTTAAGCAAACAGGATTCGTTCACGATGCGCAAAGTTCTTGGCCTTTCAATTATATTGTTCAGCCTATTGGTTGGTGCGGCACAGGCAGGAACTTTGGCCGATGTGAAAGCCCGCGGCAAAGTGTTGTGCGGCGTTAATAGTGGCCTGCTGGGGTTTGCACTCAAAGGTGAAGATGGCAAATGGGCAGGGTTTGATGTTGATTATTGCCGCGCCATCGCTGCTGCTGTTTTGGGCGACGGCGACAAGGTTGAATTTGTACCTGCCACGACAAACGATCGTTTTGATAAACTCAAATCTGGCGCCATCGATATTTTGGCACGCAACACAACGTGGACGATGGAACGCGAAACCAAGATGCCATTTCAGTTTGCGGGTATTAGCTATCATGACGGCCAAGGTTTTCTCGTGAATAAATCCAGCGGGGTGAATTCGGTATTTAAGTTAAGCCAAGCGGCAATTTGCTTTTTGTCAGGCACCACAACGCAAGCCAATACAGAAGACTTTTTCAAAGAAAAAGATATGGCCTTCACGCCCGTTACATTCGGCACAATTGATGAATTGGTGGCTGCATTTCAAGCAACAACTGATTCTAAATGTGATGCTTATTCGGCTGATCAATCACAACTTTATGCGGTGCGTTTAAAGCTGGCCAAGCCTGATGATTATGTGATTTTGCCAGAATTGATTTCCAAAGAACCTTTGGGGCCTGCGGTGCGGCAGGGCGATGATCAATGGTTCAATATTGCACGTTGGACATTGTTTGCGCTGATCAATGCTGAAGAGCTTGATGTTAAAGCCAAGGGTGTTGACGACATGAAAGCCAATGAAAAGAAGTCGGAAATTCGCCGTTTGTTGGGTGTTGAGGGAACCTTTGGTGCCGATTTGGGCCTTGATAATGATTGGGCCATGCGCATCATCAAAACCGTTGGCAATTATGGTGAAATTTTTGACCGCAACTTGGGCAAAGGTTCGAAATTGGGGATTGACCGGGGTGTCAATGCGCCATGGAACAAGGGGGGCATTCTGTATGTGCCGCCCGTTCGTTAGGCCAAGCGAAAATTCACGCGGTTGAGATAACTGTTGGGCGTCCACTCGCACCCCATTCTGCCCATGATCCATCATAAAGTGCGTGATCTGGGTGGCCCAATTCGGTGAGAGCCAAAGTGATGATCGCCGCGGTTACGCCAGACCCGCAGCTGGTGATGATTGGCTTATTCAAATCAACACCAGCTTCGGTGAACTTGCTGCGCAATAAGGCATCGCGGTATAATAATCCGCGCGCGGTGACCAACTTGGCATAATGCAAATTGATTGATTTGGGCATATGTCCGGGCTTTACGCCATGGCGTGGATCAGCTTCTTGACCAGAAAATCGTGTGGCAGAACGGGCATCAACAATTTGCGCATCTGTTTTTGACATCTGTTCAATATCGCGCACCATGCCAGCGTTTAGCGCTGCTTTGTATGATCCAACTTTTGGAGCCGGCGGTTCGCCATCGGCCAAAGGCCTATTTTCGGCCATCCATTTTTTGAGGCCACCATCCAGCACCCAAACATCATTATGGCCAAATACTTTGAACATCCACCAACAGCGAGGAGCAGAGAATAGGCCGTGGGCATCATAGCAAACCACGCGCGTTTGATTGGTTATGCCGAGGCAACCCACATCTGCGGCAAATTTTTCAGCACTGGGCAGCATATGGGGCAAGGCGGTGTTTTGATCTGAGGCTTTATCAAGATCGAAAAAACGTGCGCCGGGTATGTGGCGATAATTATATTCATGCCATGCTTGGCGTTTGGTAGAGGGCATGAACCATGTGGCATCAAGAATGCACTGGTTTTCGTCTTGTAAATGCTTTTCAAGCCAATCGGTTTGAACCAGCGCTTTCATTGGCCGATAGATCCACTCTCAAGGCACAAGCCCTGATCGGGCCCAAGGTTACGCAAGTTTTGCAGATCAGCGCAGGCTTGCCCGCCTTCGGTTTGGCAGCGCCGCACCAATTCAAACCCGAGCGATTTTGGGCCATTATAAAGTGTGAACCATTGTGGGGCGATCAATTGTGCCTCGGTTTGGCCAGCTTCAAACGATATGCCCCACACATAGCGCGTTTTGGAATGTGATTGCGCAAATGAGTCGACAAATCCTTCATTGGCAAGTTCGGCGGAAAGAGCTTCCCAATCGGATTTAGCTTTGGCTTTGTCGGTGATCGGTTGAAAAGCATAGGCGTTGCTGAAGTTAGCTTTCGAAACGATCGGCCATTGCGTGCACAGCGATCCAACTGCCGCGCCATCAGGCACATAGCCGCGTGCAAATTGATCAACAATGGCTTGATAGATTGGCGTTTTTGCGTTGGCTTCATCAAATGTGCATGAACCGTGGGCGGCGCCATTTTCGACCAACAGCGCGTTGCATAAGCCAGCCGCTTTATTCGACGCTGTGGCAATGTATGATTCTGCGGTATCTTTGGGTGCCACTGCTGGCCAGAACTGTTTTGCGCTGAACTGGGTTTTTGCTACAATTGTTGCACATCCTTGGGCCTTAGGCAGGCTTCCCACCGAATCATCTGGCCCGCGCGTTAGTCTGATTGAATCACACGAAATGCGCGGCAAAAGGGCCGCAAAGTCTTTCGCACTCATTGCCGCTTCTTGCGCATAAGCCGCGTTGCCCCAAATCAACGCAATCGTCAGGACCCACAATTTCATTTAGTTTTCAAACACTTTTGGTGCGGTTGAAGGAGCAACCAACCATGGCGGCACCGGCAAATTTTTGCTGCGCAAGAATTCAGGGTTAAACAGTTTGGAGGCATAACGCGTGCCATAGTCACACAGAATGGTAACGATGGTGTGGCCCGGGCCCAACTGTTTGGCCAAACGAATGGCCCCAGCAACGTTAACGCCGGTAGACCCGCCCATGCACAAACCTTCATGTTGCAACAGGTCAAAAGCGATTTGAACAGCTTCGGTATCATGAATTTGATAAGCATCATCAACCACAGCGCCTTCAAGGTTTGCAGTGATGCGGCCTTGGCCAATGCCTTCGGTGATCGACGAACCTTCAGATTTTAATTCGCCAGTTTTATAATAGCTGTAAAGCGCAGCGCCCATGGGGTCTGCCAGCGCAATTTTTATGTTTTTATTCTTTTCTTTCAAACCCATAGAAACGCCAGCCAATGTTCCACCTGAACCAACGGCACATACAAATCCATCGACTTTTCCGTTGGTTTGTTGCCAAATTTCAGGTGCTGTGGTTTCAATATGGGCTTGTCTGTTAGCAATGTTGTCGAACTGATTTGCCCAAACCGCATTCAACGCAGTGGCCAAGCGGCCTGAATATTTAACATAATTGTTGGGGTTTTTATAAGGAACGGCTGGCACTTCTACCAATTCTGCACCCATTTGGCGCAACGCGTCTTTCTTCTCTTGGGCCTGGGTTTCAGGGATTACGATCACCGTTTTATAACCTAAGGTATTGGCCACAACACACAGACCAATGCCGGTGTTACCAGCGGTTCCCTCTACAATTGTTCCGCCCGGTTTTAATGCGCCAGACTTTTCGGCGGCACGTATAATAAACAGCGCGGCACGATCTTTCACAGATTGACCTGGGTTCATAAACTCGGCCTTGCCCAAGATGGTGCAGCCTGTCATCTCAGAGGCTTGGCGCAGCTTGATCAAGGGTGTGTTGCCGATGGCTTCAATTACATTTTGGCGAATGGTCATTTAAAACTCCAATCGGCGTGTTTTGCCGCAGTGTTGCGCTTACGTCAAATCAGCAAAAAGGCCGATGCGTAATGCGCACCGGCCTTTTCAAAAACTGGCTCCCCGAGCTGGACTCGAACCAGCGACAATTCGATTAACAGTCGAATGCTCTACCAACTGAGCTATCAGGGAATGTCGAGGCGGCTATAGCGATGCTTGTCGCCGCTGTGAAGTGTTTTTTTCAGCCAAGTGGTTTTTGTCTGATTTATAATTTGGAGGCCTCGTCCGGAATCGAACCGGAATACAAGGATTTGCAGTCCTCTGCGTAACCACTCCGCCACGAGGCCTCACTGCGGCGCTCTATAGGGTAAGGTTTTGGCTTAGACAACAGGCTTGTTGTCTAATGAATTGGCGCTGTAAATCGTCGCAGTTCATTAATTATTTGTTCACCATCATGAAAAATTGGTTCGGTTTGTTTGCATTCTCGTCATAACCACCCTATATCAGATTGGAATAGGGGTGCCGGAATCATCTTTTTGGTTTGGCAATAGATTTCTGGGATGGCGCAGATATAATTTCGAAGGATTGTGGGCGTGGGTTTATCTATTCGTTTTAAAACTATTCTATTGGCCGCGGTTGTGGTTTCTGGTTTTTCGGGTTCGGCTTATTCAGAAACTTTGTCTGAAGCTTTGATTGCGGCCTATCGCGAAAACCCCACATTGGACGCGGCTCGTGCGCAATTGCGGGCCACGGATGAAAGCGTGCCGCAGGCGCTTTCTGGTTGGCGACCCACTATCACGGCGCAAGGCTCTGCTTCGCATGTGATTGACGATAAGGATTCTACGAATAATATTTTGGTCAACGACCATATTTATACTGCCACTGATAATGCCGATTATAACATAACGCTTTCGCAACCCTTGTTTCGCGGGTTCAAAACAGTTGAAGGAACTGCTGCAGCAGAAGCCAATGTCAAGGCTGGCAGACAACAGCTTTTAGCCACTGAACAATCGGTTTTGTTCAATGCTGCACAAGCTTATATTGACACGTTGCGTGACCGTCGCATTTTGCAATTGCGTCAAAGCAATGTGAATATTTTGCAGGGCCAGTTGCGTGCCACGAATGAGCGCTTCAAAGCTGGTGAATTGACAAAAACCGATACTGCACAAGCCCAAGCCAGTTTGGCTGGCGCCCAAGCATCTATGGCAACTGCTGTTGCGGCGGTTCGTGCAGACGAAGCTTCTTATCAACAATTCATTGGCCATAAGCCAAACAAACTAGCCCCTGCACCTTTGGCGAAGGCACCACCAACGCTGGACGCATCGCTTCAAATTGCACACGAAACCAATCCGAATATTTTAGCTGCTGCGCAAAACATTGATGTGGCTGAGCACACTGTCAATGTTGTCTTTGGTGATTTGCTTCCCTCAGCGTCGCTGAATGGCCGTTTTGATTCCAGCCATAACTTGTCGGGTGTTACAGGTGTTAACGTTGCTCCACTGCATGATCAGTCCTTCACAGTGCAAGGTCTTGTAACGGTTCCATTGTATGAAGCCGGCCTGACGTATTCACGCGTTCGCCAAGCCAAAGAAAATGTGAGCCAATCGAAATTAAAGGCGATTGATGCCGTGCGCACGGTTCGCCAAAATGTTGCCAGTGCTTGGGCAAGGCTGGTGGC
>JAYUHQ010000128.1:0-1952 GCA_043766895.1 Aestuariivirga sp. | reverse complement strand
ACACCTGACAATGCTCCCGAAAGCAGCCGTAACTGACTCGGGAAGTTCGTTACGTAATTATCACTCAATCCAATTGCTTTGGCGGCACCGGTTGTTTGCGTGGTTCCATCCTTGGTGGCGGTAAGAGAAATGAGATCGGCATAATCCACAATTGAAAGCCTATTGAATCCATCTATGCTTTTTGTTGCATCCTCTGCAGAGGCCGTGTCTGTTGTGCCCACCATTTGCACCTGCCAATCTGGCGAAATTCCCAGAACAGCGCGCGCGGTCATATTGGCCGCACTTTGCCTGATGAACACACCGAGCAGGGCAAGCAGACAAACTGCCAATGCAACACCAAGTGCCGCAGGAACAATCGAAGCGCGGCGATTGTTCAACAACCCGAAAAACCAATCACGCATGAACTTTGACCTTCTTGGATTTGGGCAAAGTCAGTTTCCCGAAATTCATTTGCCATTGGGTTGGTAGGGTTGCAGCCAAAGCCAAATCATGTGTTGCCACCAGCAAAGTTGTGTTTGTGCTTTTGATCGCAGCAAGAACTTGGGCCATTACATGGGCACCTGTGGCTTGATCAAGCTGGCCTGTGGGTTCATCTGCCAGAACCAAGGCTGGCTTGGTCACCAAGGCCCTTGCAAAGGCCACACGTTGCATTTGACCGCCGGAAAGTTCGGCTGGCAAGCGATCCGCCAAATGATCGAGCGATAAGAGTTGCAATGCCTCGCGGGCGCGCTTTGAACTATCTATTGTCTCACCCAGCATCAACAGGGGCAACTCAACATTTTCTTCAACGGTAAGCGAAGGCAGAAGACTGGGTGATTGAAACGCCATTCCAATACGGCGTGGGCGCAATTCTCGCGAACCCCAAAGTGGCCATGTGATCTCTCCGGTCGAAGGTTGATCCAACCCGCCAATCAACGCCATGAGGCTGGATTTGCCACTGCCCGATGGCCCGGTTATTGCGATGTGTTGACCCGTTGCAATTGAGCCACTGATATTTTGAACGGCGTGAACAAGATTTGGGCCTCTACCAAAGTTCAATGACACATCTTGCAGCTTGACGAGGGTGTCAGCCATGGGTGATCCTCCCGTCTTTGATTGCAAGAACGCGTGTAGCTTGTTTTGATAAAGCTTGATTATGTGTAGCAACAACAGCGGCCCCGCCATTTTTGCAATGCTGCTTCAACATGGCAATGATCGCCAACTCTGCATCGGCATCAACTTCGCCCGTTGGCTCATCCAAGATCAGAATTTCAGGTTGTCGTGCCATGGCAACAGCGAGGGAAGCGCGGGCACGTTCGCCACCTGAAAGTTCTGCTGGCCGTGCAGTTTGGCGAGACACAATTCCAAGCCTGCCCACAAGGTCTTGCGTCCACACCTTATCGCGTGAACTACCTAGGCTCTGCGCAAAATTGATATTTTGCGCAACAGTGAGATGATCGAAGAGATTGTTGGTTTGCAACATTGTTCCAATTGCCCGCGATCTTATCTTTGATTTGGCAAGTTCATCACGGCGAGTCATACGCTCACCCATCACCACAACCTCGCCACCGTCAGGTTCATCCAGCCCTGCAAGGCACAGAAGCAAAGTTGATTTACCGCTGCCCGATGGGCCAACCAAAGCGACCAATTCGCCATTGGTAACGGCCATGTCTACACCACGCAGCGCTTTGACCTCTTCATCACCTGAATGGTAAAAGCGATAAAGTTCACGCGCTTCAATCAGCATCGGTTCAATTCCAACGGAAGCTGGCGGACATCAAATTCCACTGGTCAACATTGTCTGACCCAAATGGCGCTGATAGATAAAGCGATACAAGCTTGCCATCCTTTGCAAAATAATAACGCTCGCTCTCCATGCGGATTTTTTTGCCAGTTACTGCATTAGGTTCGGAGTTTTCGGAATAGGCTATCTTGATGGCCGCGCCGCCCGGAAGTTTCACAAGACTGATTTT
>JAYUHQ010000127.1:0-1958 GCA_043766895.1 Aestuariivirga sp. | reverse complement strand
CTAAGAACTGGGAAAAGTCAACCTTTGGTCTTGACATATTTGTCCCAAAGATCTGGCCTTCGCAATTTCGTTAATTCCTGGCGTTTTTCCAGCTTCCAGCGGGCTATGGCCTTATGGTCACCAGAATGCAGAATATCGGGAATTTGAGCCTCTTCCCAACTGTTTGGCTTGGTATAATGCGGGTGTTCCAGCAAACCATCCTCAAAGCTTTCCTCAGCATGGGATTGGTCATGCCCCATAACGCCGGGCAAAAGCCTGATCACCGCATCGAGCAATACCAAGGCCGCGGGCTCTCCACCTGAAAGCACATAATCACCAATGGAAACTTCTTCCAACTGGCGCTGGTCAATCACCCGCTGGTCAATGCCCTCAAAGCGCCCACAGATGATCATACAGCCTTCGCCTTGGGCCAAATCGCGCACCTTGTCTTGTGTCAAAGGCGTGCCCCGTGGGCTCATCAACAGGCGCGGGCCTTGGTGAGGTGTGGAATCAATAGCATTGGCCAGAACATCAGGTTTTAACACCATACCAGCACCACCGCCGGCCAGATGATCATCCACCGTGCGATGTTTGTCGGTAGCAAAGCTTCGAATATCAATGGCCGAATAAGACCACTTGCCCTCTCGCAACGCTTTGCCCGCTAGCGACAAGCCAAGCGAGCCCGGAAACATGTCAGGAAAAAGTGTGAGGATGGAAGCGTGAAAACTCATTCGGGTTTTGCCTCATCCAAATATCCATCGGGCAAATTTACCGTTACAGTGTTACCAACGTCGACCACAAACTGCATCGGAATAAGTACACCAGTTTCAAGTTCCAGCAATTCACCAGCACCGAAATTTTGGAACCCCGAAACCACACCAATTGTTTGGCCCGCAGCCAAAACGAATTTGCCTTCCAGATCATGCAAATAAAATTCGCCCGGCAAAAGCTTGGGCATATGTTCACGTGAAACAAAAAGCTCAGTGCCGCGCAAGGCTTCTGATTGATTGCGATCTGTTACATTTTTCAACGTACAGATAAATTCATCCTTGGCGAATTTAGCCTTGATGATTTCAAACGTGCCACCGGCTTTAGAAACCAGCTTCCCATAGGAAGAAAACATTTTAGGATCAGCAGTGAAGCTTTTAATCTTCACCTCGCCTTTGATGCCATGGGCACCGATGATGACGCCAACGAGAACAAGCTCACGCGGCGTCATCGTTCAATGCCTTAAGCAGCAGGTGCTTCAACGGGGGCAGCGGCGGCGGCTGCAACGGCTGCAACTTTTGCAGCTTCAGCAACAGCCAGCTTTTCAGCAGCGGCGGCAGCAGCTTTTTCACGTTCCAAACGCTTTTTGCCAGGAAGGGCTTTGGTTGGGTTGTTGCGCACGTCGCGCTTGGCCACACCGGCTTTATCCAAGAAACGCAACACACGGTCTGTGGGCTGTGCACCCTTTTTCATCCATTCAGCTGCTTTGGCGGCATCAAGCTTTACGCGATCAGCTGAATCTTTTGGCAGCATTGGGTTAAACGCACCAAGCACATCAATGAACTTGCCATCGCGTGGTGAAGTGGCCGCAGCAACCACGATATGATAATAAGGACGCTTTTTAGAGCCAGCGCGGGCAAGGCGAATTTTAAGTGACATATTTAGTTCTCCTGATGATTAAGTTATTTCTTCTTCCCGAGGCCGGGAAAACCTTTGAACGGGTTGCCGCCCAAGCCGGGCAAACCTCCCAAACCTGGTAATTTCGCACCCCCCAAACCCGGCAAGGCGGGCATCGAAGGTGGCGCGTTCAACAATTCTTTCATGTCGGGCGGAAGCGCATTGGGGTCTAGCGCCGCTAATTCTTTTTGCATGGATTCCATTTCGGCTTCGGATGGCATGGCTTTGCCACCCATCATTTTGCCCAGAAGCCCTTTGCCTTGGCCCATCTGCTTCATCATGCCTGCCATTTGCAAATGCATTTTCAGAAGCTT
>JAYUHQ010000126.1:0-5339 GCA_043766895.1 Aestuariivirga sp. | reverse complement strand
CAAGCCAATCCACAAGGCTATCAGGCTGAACAATCTTATATGGTGCGCGTGGCCATTTTCCACAGCCTCGACAATGCCAGCGTTGCCTATAACCAAGTGGCAGCCGCAGGCCCCACCCAAATTATCAAAGCAGTGGGTGCCAACGGCCCGCTTTACCGCGTGCAAATTGGCCCGTTCAATTCACCCGCTGAAGCCCAAGCCGCATTGCAAACCGCCATGAACAATGGCTTTGAAGGGGCGCGTGTAGTTGAAACCCAACCTCTCCAAATATCCATGAAGTAATCTTACAAACTGGTGATTTGATTGCGCCCTGTGGGTGGTCTAGTGAAGGCGTATGAAAAAATACTTTGTCGCACTTTCTTTTGTCTTGGTCATAGCAACGTCAGCCCATGCTGATGTTTTTCTTGAGAACGTCACATGGACAGAGCTGCGTGATCAAATCGCGCAAGGCACTACAACTGTTATTATACCCGTGGGTGGCACCGAACAAAGCGGCCCCCATATTGCATTGGGCAAACACAATGCGCGCGTAAAATTTATCTCTGAAAAAATTGCAAACCAGCTTGGCAAAACTTTGGTGGCCCCGGTTATGGCCTATGTGCCTGAAGGCAGCATTGATCCACCAACCGCACACATGAAATTTCCCGGCACATTAAGCATCAGCGATGCGGTATTTATTGAACTGTTAAAACAAACCGGCAAAAGCTTGCGCCATGCAGGCTTTAAAAACATTGTGATCTTGGGTGATCATGGTAGCTATCAAAAAGATCTAAGCGTGGCCGCTGATCAACTCAACAAAGAATGGGCTGGAAAATCACACGCCTTTGCCGCGCGCGAATATTATCAAATTGCCCAAAACGCCTATGTCGATTCACTGGTGGCCGCTGGCATAAAAGATTCTGAAATTGGCAGCCACGCCGCTTTGGCCGATACATCATTGGAATTGGCATCAGCGCCCGACATGGTGCGCAAAGACCAATTGGCAAACCCCGCATCGGCCCTGCCGGAAAATGGGGTTTATGGTGGAAACCCAACGCGTTCATCAGCAGCACTTGGCCAAAAAGGCATTGACCTGATTGTCGCTGGCACGGTATCGGCAATCAAAAGTTTCCTCGGCAACCAGAAGTAATCACCATGTTTTTGAAATCCGCTTGTGGCATCGCAGCCGCCATCTTGATCGTGACTGTTTCGGCACAGGCGTGCTGCGACGACCCCGTTGATATGCCGCGCGTGAATATCTACAGCGAGATTGGTGCCAACCACATGAACCCGGCAACCGCCGGGGCGTTGTTTCGCGTGTATGTGCCCAACCATTCTTCAAACACTGTCAGCGTAATCGACCCAACCACCCACAAAGTGATCGACACGTTTCATGTGGGCGAGGGGCCACAACACATCATTCCGTCATGGGATATGAAAACCCTTTGGGTGGCCAACACTGCCAATCAAACCGTGCATGGCAGCATGACACCGATTGACCCCACTACGGGAAAACCCGGAAAGCAAATTCCGGTGAATGATCCCTATAATATGTATTTCACGCCTGATGGCAGCTCTGCCATTGTGGTGGCCGAAGCCTATCGCCGCCTCGAATTTCGTGATCCTCACACGATGGAATTACAATCGACCATTCAAACGCCAATTTGTGATGGCATCAACCACGCCGATTATTCGGCCGATTATTCCTTCATGGTTTTCACCTGCGAATTTGGCGATATGAGCCTGATTAAAGTGGATATGAAACAGCGCAAAGTGGTCAGCGGTTTGGTGCTGTCCAAAGCTGGAATGCCGCAAGATGTTAGGCTGTCGCCAGATGGCAAAACCTTTTATGTAACCGATATGGAAAATGATGGCGTGTTCACCATTGATGCCGACACATTTAAGGAAACCGGCTTTATTGAAACCGGCAAAGGTGCCCATGGCCTAACCACAAGCAGGGATGGCAAAAGGCTTTATGTGGGCAACCGCGGCTCCAACAACATGCCCGATAAGGCAGGCGGGCCGGGCAGCATTTCAGTGATTGAATTTGCCACCAACAAGGTTGTGGCCCAATGGCCCATCCCCGGCGGCGGAAGCCCCGATATGGGCAATGTGACAGCAGACGGCAAAGAACTGTGGATCGCCGGAAGGTATGATGGCCAAGTCTATGCCATCAACACAGACACAGGTGCCGTGATAAAAATCAATGTTGGCATAGAACCCCACGGCCTCACAGTGTGGCCACAACCCGGAAGGTTTTCACTCGGCCACACCGGAAATATGCGGTAGAACAATCGCTAACCAGCGCCGCCGCGAACATTGCAAATGAACTCTTCAAATTTGCCATTTGCGCCTTTTGGTATGGCATTGACAAAATAGCTGAAGCGAATGTTAAACATGTGACCCAAAGCGTTCTGTGCTGTGGCAGTTAAACCGGCCTCCTCAACCGGCGTAAGCATGCGCGGCACCACCAATCGAAACTCAATAGTTTCAAGATCAAGTTGAACCAGTTGATATTGTATCACGGGTGCAATGTCTCGAAATTGTGCAAAGCCCACAAGCGGCCAGTTCCGAGATCCATCCGGCTTCATCACTAAATTTCGTTCGCGCCCAACAATACGGTTCAATGTGCCAAGGCCGCGACCGCAAGGGCAGGGCGAACCAACCTCAGCATAATCTCCAATATCGTAACGCACCATTGGTGTTGCAAAATTGTGCAGGTCAGTCACAACCACGCGCCCAACCTCGCCGGGCAAACACCGTTGGCCTTGCTCATTCAATATTTCGACAACAAGATTTTCTGCCATCACATGATACTTGCCGCTGGCCGGACATTCGATGGCAATAATGCCAATCTCGTTGGATGAATACGTATCGGTGATATTAACATTCAGCAAATCTCTCACCCGCTGCCGCAAAGGCAATGACAGCGTTTCACCCATCGAGCGGATTTGCCGCAAACTATTCAATGAAATGTCATGGTCTTGGCAATGATCAAGAAGGGCTGCCAAACTGTTGGGATAGTGAATCAAATACGCGGGCTCAAACTGCTTGATCCATGTTGCTTGCTGGCCTGCACTTGCCGTGATGGGAATTCCTTGTGAACGCCCTGAAGCCTTGAACAAGCTCACCGGTGGCCCCCAATCATCTTGATAAGAAAGCTCTGAAATTCCTGCCCTCACAGAGCTCGAACGCAAATTGAAATCTCTCTTGTTCCAAGCATGCTCGCGCAATGTCATCGCCATCCAGAACAGCCGGTTTAATCCTGTTCGCAAAACTTTTACAGGTTCCCCCGTTGATCCCGAAGTCACACCAAAGTTGTAAGGCTGGTGGCTCAACGGAACGTCAGTGCAGCGCATCTTTTCTTCATTGCCTTGCAATGCCCGACGGCTGAGTGTCGCAAACGCCAACCACCCATCGTCGCGCAGCAGGTCTTTGATGGTCATTGCGCTTTGCTGCACCCGATTGGCAAAATACGGCGAATGGCGCTGTGCATGAGTGAGCAGAACTTCAAGTTGTTCGTTCTGCCGATCCTTCAAAACTTCAGGCGAAAGAAATTGCGTGGCCTCAAGCGCGCTGCCAAGACTTGCCAAACACTCAAGGCCCTTGCCGGTTATGGGTGGCCAGACAACACTGTGCATGTGGTGCTTTTGCATATTGGTCTCGAACTAATCTGCCGGCGGAAGTGTTATAAACAACACGGGGCAGCGCTCTGCAAGTTCGTAAGTTCCAATCGGCTGAAGCCTGTGTTCAAAGTCGGGTGGTATCACATCCAAAAATTGTGCTTGGGTTGGGAAGTTATAAACTTCGCTAGAACCGCGATAGATATCAATGCTGTCAATATCGTGGATCGTCCAACCAGTCTCTCTTGAAACGCGCGCCCTGTCTGGAAACAACTGTTGAAACCGCAGCCATACGTTATGGATCTGCACATTAGGATTGCCAGTTTCAGCAACCATCGCCATCATCAAACGCCATTTGAAAACCTGGAACGAACATTCTGCTGCATTGGTGCTAAGTTTAACCAGATCAGCAATCGTTTCTCCCGCGTCTGGCGTTAAATACACGCGGAAAGCCAATTGGCCGCCATGCCTAACAAATTTCCGCAGCTGCTGATAAAGCCGCACATGTCCTTCCGGAAAACTTACAGAATTAAACGAACCATCACCAATGGCCGCTGAAAAACGCTGATGGGAAAGCTCCATCGACAACCAATCAGCTTGCAGCACATTCCGCGTTGGAGAGTTTCCCTGCCAAAGCTTCGCAATCATCATGGGGCTGCGATCAACCGCCAAAAGATAATCACAAATTTCTGCCAATTCAGGGGTAACACCCAGAAGAAGCGTTGGTTCATCGCTTTTGATAACATTGGCGATGGCCGCCACAACATCAGCGTGGGGCCGCAAAGGCGGCTTTAACTCCAGCCAGCGCCGATAAAAGGCGTTCCAATGGCTGTGCCCCTCAGCGGATTCAGCTTGGGCGTCTTGAATGTCAGAAGTTATAGTTTAATCCAGCTCTCACAACGAACACATTTGAATTTACTGTGTATGAATAATTGTCGGCAAACAAACCGCTATCATTGCCGAATATGTAATACAGCGTTTCAAGTCTGCCCGTCCAATGGCTTGCCAGTTTGGCATCAAAGCCAGCGCCGATCACCAAACCGATTTTGCTTTTATCAACCGAATTGCCACCACCTGCAAAATTGGTTCCAAGTTCGGTATATTGGAAATTGCCAAGGCCAACACCAGCCGTTACGAAAGGCATGATTGGGCCATTCGTCAATTTCGCACGAAGGCGCAAAGATGAAAGCAAATTGGCATCAACGCCAATGCCTTCAAATCCATCAAAACCCGCATTCAAGTTTAAAAAAGAAAGATCGGCTTCCGCACCCAATGTAACGGTGTCAAAGGGGTGTTCCCAACCAGCTTGCAAACCGCCCAACACACCGCTGGCACTTGATGTGCCATTGTAAGTTCCCAAACCAGATAAAGTCCAATTATCACTCAACGAAGCAAAGCCACCGTGCACGCCAAAATAAAGCGTATCAGCACGCGCCTCTGTGGCACCAACTGCACAAACCGCCAGAAGCGAAACCAAACCAAATTTCATCGCAAGCTCCTAAATCGTTAATAAATGGTAACACATGTGGCGCAGCCCCGCAAGATGTTGGGCTTCAACCCTATGTACCCCATAGGCCAAGTTCGCGGTCCCGTCCGTCATCGCCAAACCCTCAGCGTTCATCGCCTGGCCCACAGCCCTCATCCCGACGAAAGTCGGGACCCAGACTTGCAGCAGGTGAGCGGGTTGAAAGCCTAGGCCCCGACTTCCGTCGGGGTGACGGATTTTGGGTGGGTATG
>JAYUHQ010000125.1:0-5357 GCA_043766895.1 Aestuariivirga sp. | reverse complement strand
GCCCCAAGCAACTTTATGGTTGATTGCATTTGATCTTTTTTTCGGGCGACGAGAAAATTCAAACTGCGTTCGCGTCGCTGGTTTTGCTCGACCAAGCGGCGGCGGCTTTGTGATAGGTTTTGTTGCAGTGGCCCGATATTTAATCGGCCAGATTGGCGGGCCAAGGCCACCGCATGGTTTTGCACGTTGGCTTTCAAGGCACGCGGCAATTTTGCGCCGCTTGAATCAAGTCTCTGTCGGGCAATGGCTAAAATATCATCAGGTTTTGGCAGCGCCCGCGCCGCTGATTGCAACCGAAGTTTAACTTCTGAAAAAACACGCGAAAGCCCCCGTTTTTGCCGCGCGGCCAAACTTGCCACTTCTGCAATCAAATCTGCTCGCACCGGCACGGCGCGTTCAGCCGCAGCTGTTGGCGTCGGGGCTCGCCAATCAGAAGCAAAATCAATCAGTGTTGTATCAGTTTCGTGGCCAACGGCAGAGATGAGCGGAATTTTGCTGCCAGCCGCGGCACGCACCACAATTTCTTCATTGAAGGGCCACAGGTCTTCCAGCGAACCACCGCCGCGCGCCACAATCAAAAGTTCTGGCGGGTTGCTCATCGCATTAAAGCCCACAATTGCAGCGGCCACTTCGGCTGCCGCCGTATCGCCCTGCACACGCACAGGCCATACCAAAACTGGGCGTGGAAAACGATCATTCAACCGATGCAGAATATCGCGGATAACAGCGCCTGTTGGCGATGTGATAATGCCGATGGAACGCGGCAGATAGGGCAATTCGCGCTTGCGGGATTGATCAAACAATCCTTCAGCTGTTAGCTTTTTTTTGCGTTCTTCCAGCAGCGCCATCAAAGCGCCAACACCTGCAGGTTCAATATTTTCGATGATAATTTGATAGTTGGATTTGCCGGGATAAGACGTGATCTTGCCTGTGGCGATAACTTCCAAGCCTTCTTGCATCTTGGCTTTCAACTTGTTGAAACTTCCGCGCCAGATCACCGCGTCTAATTTGGCGCCCTCGTCTTTAATTGCAAAATAGGCATGGCCTGAAGAATGGGGGCCACGATAGCCCGATATTTCACCGCGCACGCGCACGTGGCCAAAACGATCTTCCAGCGTGCGCTTTAAAGCGTGCGAAAGCTCGGTTACAGATTGCTCCCCCAAGTTTGATTGTGGCTGTGATAAGATCTCGCCAGTCTCGGGGTCATATTCGGGCATGTCGTTCAAATGATGGTTTTCCTTGATTCCGCCGATTTGATGCCAGATAGAGAGGCATGATGCAAAACGAATCCATCAATGTGTTGTTGTTAGGCTCTGGCGGGCGCGAACACGCGCTGGCTTTTGCGCTGGTCAAATCCAAAAAAATGGCAAAATTTTATGCTGCACCCGGCAATCCGGGTATTGGCAAATTGGCAGAATTGGTGGCTCTTAAGCTTTCAGACCATAAGGCGATTATTGATTTTTGCCTTGCTCGAAACATTGGCTTTGTTGTGGTGGGCCCTGAAGCGCCTTTGGTGGCCGGGCTTGTTGATGATTTGTCGGCGGCTGGAATTTTGGCCTTCGGCCCTTCAAAATTTGCCGCCCAGCTTGAAGGCTCAAAAGGTTTTACCAAAGACATCTGTGCCAAAAACCACATTCCAACGGCTGCCTATCAGCGCTTTACAACCTTGGCCCCGGCCCTTGCCTATGTTCACACAATGGGTGCACCCATTGTTGTTAAGGCTGACGGCTTGGCAGCAGGCAAAGGGGTGACAGTGGCCATGACATTGCCAGAAGCCGAACAGGCGTTGAAAGACATTTTTGATGGCCGCTTTGGTGAGGGCGAATGTGTTGTTGAAGAATTTCTTGAAGGCGAAGAAGCCAGTTTTTTTGTACTGTCAGACGGAGAAGATATTTTAGCCTTAACCACGGCGCAAGATCATAAGCGTGTGGGCGAAGGTGATGTGGGGCCAAACACGGGCGGCATGGGGGCCTATTCGCCCGCACCTTGCATGACCCAAGCGCTGTGTGAAGAAGCAATGGAAACCATTGTGCGGCCAACCGTGAAAGCTTTGGCCAAAATGGGCCACCCCTATAAGGGCGTGCTTTATGCGGGGCTGATACTTACCAAACAAGGCCCAAAACTTATTGAATATAATGCGCGCTTTGGTGATCCCGAAACCCAGGTGATGATGATGCGCTTGGAAAGTGATCTATTGGAATTGTTGTTGGCAACCGCCACGGGCAGATTGAAAAACATTTCCGTCAAATGGCATGCCCAACCAGCCCTCACTGTTGTTCTGGCCGCCAATGGCTATCCTGGAGACGTTGAAAAAGGTTCTCACATCAATGGTTTGAATCAAGAATTTGATAAAGGCGTTGAAGTTTTTCATGCGGGCACTGCCTTGGATGGCGAGTTTATCGTGGCCAACGGCGGGCGGGTGTTGAACGTTACGGCCTTGGGGGCAAGCGTAAAAGACGCGCAACAAAAAGCCTATGCCGCGGTTGACCAAATCAACTGGCCCGATGGCTTTTGTCGGCGTGACATTGGGTGGCGGGCCATCGCGCCATGAAGATTGGGCTGGCGCTTGGTGGCGGCGGCGCGCGCGGCTTGGCCCATATTCCCATGCTTGAAGCCTTTGATGAATTGGGCATCAAACCATCGATGATTGTGGGTTGCAGCATGGGGGCTTTGGTTGGGGCTGGCTATGCGGGCGGCATGTCTGGCCGCGAACTGCGCGAACATGCCATTCGTTTGCTGAGCAATAAAGTTGATTTGGCCAAGCATGTGTTTGGTGCCAAGCGCGCGCGGCTTGGCGATATATTTTCAATGAAAAGCCTTTTGTCTTTGCAGCTGGATGGTCAAAAAATAACAGACATCGTTTTGCCTGATCATTTGCCTCCCCTGATTGAAGATCAAAAAATTCCGTTGAAATTGATCGCAACAGATTTTGAGCGCATGGAAGAAGTTGTGTTGGATCGCGGTTCGGTGGTGGCCGCTGTTGGCGCTTCCATTGCCATTCCGGGGTTGATTGCAGCACCCCGCATCAATGGCCGCATTCATGTTGATGGCGGCATGAAAAACCCAGTGCCATTCAACCACGTCAAAGCAGATATTGTTGTGGCCATAGATGTGACTGGCAGGCCACGGCCTGTGCTGGATAAACAGCCATCAAACTTAGAACTGGCCGTTGGATCTTTGCTGATCATGTTTCATGAATTGGCTGATTTGCGCCGCGCCCAAGCACCACCCGATATTTATATTGAACCGCAGATTGACGGTTTCAGCTCTGGTGATTTTTTTAAAGTGAAAGAAATTTTTGCAGCCGCAGAACCATCAAAAGATAAATTGAAGCGGGCCTTGGAACTAAGGGTCAAAGCCATCCACTAGCGGCGCGTTTTGAAAAATTGAACCAACATGTCTTTGGCCAGTTGTTGGCCAATGCCGCCATAAACTTCAGGTGCATGATGGCAGGTGGCTTGACTAAAAAACCGTGGGCCATTCTCAATTGCACCCATTTTTTCATCTTCAGCCGCAAAATAAACCCGTTGTATGCGGGCAAATGAAATGGCCGCGGCACACATGGCACAGGGTTCAAGGGTAACGTAAAGTTTGCAATCAATCAGCCGCTCGCTGCCCAGCAATTTTGCGGCAAGGCGAATGGCAATCATCTCTGCATGGGCTGTTGGATCTTTGTCTGCCAACGTGCGGTTGCCTGCCCTTGCCAATACGTCGCCATTGGGGCCAATGATCACCGCACCCACGGGCACCTCTTGGCGCTGGGCCGCGGCTTCGGCCTCAATAAAGGCCAATCGCATCGGCTCTGGCAAATCTTGTTTCATCGTGGCAGATGAAACATCAAAGTGGATTTGGTCAAGGGTCAAGAATGCGCATTGTTGGTGGAAAATTCAGGGGGCGAGACATTAAAGGCCCAGATAGCCTTGCAACACGGCCCACTTCAGATCGGGTGCGCGAAAGCATTTTCAACATTCTGGCACATGGGCTGGCTGATTTCACGTTAGACGACGCTCGTGTTTTGGATTTGTTTGCAGGCACTGGGGCATTGGGTTTGGAAGCCATTTCACGCGGCGCAAAATTTTGTTGCTTCATTGAAGAAGATCAGCCCGCGCGCGGAGTTATTCGCACCAACGCAGACAGTTGTGGCGTGATTGGCCAATGTAAAATTTGGCGGCGCGATGCAACAGACCTTGGGCCAGCAGCGCCCCAAACGCCGTTTACTTTAGCGTTCGTTGATCCACCTTATGGCAAAGGCTTGGGCCAAAAAGCTTTGGCATCTTTGGTGCAAGGCGCATGGTTGGTGCCCGGCGCCATTGTCGTTTTAGAAGAAACTGAAAAAGCCTTGGTGCCAGACATTGCTGGCCTTTTAGAGATCGACACACGCACCTATGGCGACACACAGGTGAAGTTTTATCGCGCCCTTTAAGTGCGCCCGAACAGGCGTTCAATGTCTCTCATTTCAAGCGCAATAAACGTTGGCCGCCCATGGTTGCATTGGCCAGAATTTGGGGTGATTTCCATTTCCCGCAACAGTGCATTCATTTCATCAAGGCGCAGCGTTCGACCAGCGCGCACTGAATAATGACAAGCCAGTGTTGCCAAAATATGGTTCATGCGATCTTGAACAGCAGAAATATTTTGCAAGTCATTGGCATCATCAACAATGGCTTTCAGCAGGTGCGGGATATTTGCATTTGAAAGAGACGCAGGCACTTCACGCACGATGATTGATGTTTGGCCGAAGCTTTCAACTTTCAACCCGGCAAGGGCCAATTCATCCATCAAGCTTTCAACAACAGCTGCCGAACTGGCATCAAGCTCAATAACCTGCGGCACTAGCAGTTGCTGTGTCACAATGCCTTGTTCGGCGCGCTCTCGCTTCAATCGTTCATAGACTAAACGCTCGTGTGCTGCATGTTGATCAACCAGAATAAAGCCCTCTGCGGTTTGGGCCACAATATAAGTATCATGCAATTGGGCCCGCGCCATGCCTAAGGGATAGTCACGCGTTGCGGCTTGGGTTGGCTGTTCGGCCAATCCTTGCATGGGCATGTTCATCGCAAAAGCTGATTGTAGAAGCGATTGTGCGGGCATGGGTGAAGACCGGCTTTGCGTGTTAAATGCAGCAGCCGTGGCAAAACTTTTTGACGTGTCAGGCTTTACACCGGCCGATGCCAAGCCCCGCCTGATTGCTGAAATAATCAGCCCACGGACGAAGCCTTGGTCGCGAAAGCGCACTTCGGTTTTGGCGGGATGCACATTCACATCAACCCGCGTTGGCGCACAATCAATGAACAACACAAGCGATGGAAAGCGCCCAGGCGGCAACACATCAGCATAAGCGCCGCGAATGGCTCCGC
>JAYUHQ010000124.1:0-5411 GCA_043766895.1 Aestuariivirga sp. | reverse complement strand
CCGCGCGCCGACAAACGGAATTTCTGCAACGCCTCAGAATAAACATGATGGATGATGGGTTCAGGCCGCGGCAGAAAACCAAAGAACGTGGCCCAATCCAAATAGTCCCAATTCACATGCCGATAATATTTCATGTGATCTGGCAGCTCTTGAAACCAATAGCTGCCGTTGTCGATATAGGCTTGCAGTTGATTGGGGTTTACAGCACCCCGCCCCGCTGCCTTGCCATCGCGCCCACGAAAACCCGCAAGCGGCCCAAGGCCCGGTGCGCGTTCATGGTTGACGATATAATCTTGATAGCCGCCCGGATAGCGCGCCTTGCCTTCAGCATTGGTCATGCCGGGCAGGCCCAAGCGATAACCCAAATCCAACAACACCGTTTGGAACGGACGAACATCACGGTCTGGCTCCACCACAGGCTGACGAATGGAATCGGCTGGCCCATCAGCTTCCGAAATCGGCCGATCAAGCATCGAGATGCAATCCCACCGCTCTAAATAAGTGGTATCTGGCAAAATCAAATCGGCATAATGCACCATTTCACTTGCATAAGCGTCTGAGTAGATAATTTTCGGAATAACATATTCGCCATCTGCCCGCTTATTCGTCAGTGCACTGATGGTATCAGAAACATTCATGGCCGAGTTCCAGCTCATGTTGGCCATATACATAAACAACACGTCGATGGTGTAAGGGTCGCCCTTTGCTGCGTTGTTGATCACCATGTGCATCATGCCATGGGCCGACAAAGGCGCATCCCACGAAAAGGCTTTGTCGATGCGTTGTGGCGTGCCGTGTTCATCCACCAATAAATCTTCAGGGCTAGTCACAAACCCCAAAGGTGGGCCGGGCAGCGGCGTGTTGGGCTTCACCTGCCCTACTTTTCCAGCGGGCTTAACATTGGGCGGAATGGATTTTGGAAATGGCGGCTTATATCGAGAGCCCCCCGGCACATCGATTGTGCCCAACATAATTTGCAAAATGTGAATGGTGCGGCACGTGTGAAAACCATTGGCATGGGCCGAAATTCCGCGCATGGCGTGCATGGCCACGGGCCGACCAATGGTTTTGGCATGGTGGCGGCCCTGATAATCCGTCCACGGAATATCAAGTTCAACCGTGTCTTCAAACGCCGTGTGTGCCAATTCTGCGGCAATGCGGGCAATGGTTTCAGGCTTAACGCCACAGCGTTCGGCAACATTTTCAGGCGCATATTCATCGGCCGTGAAACGCTCTGCAATCAAGGTGAAGCTTGTTACAACTTTGCGGCCATCTTCAAGCACAAAGCGGCCCATCAGTTTGGGCGTGGCATCAGATGTGTTGGCCACAACGGCGCGGTTGATGTGATGATCCCACACCAGCGGATTGCCCGCCGCGTTGCGCGCAATCAAACCATCATCAGGCCCACCGGCATTTTCAATCACCAACCACGATGAATTGGTGTAACGCGCCAGATAATCACCATCAATTTTCTGCGCGTGCAACAATTCATGGATTAACGCTGAAACAAATAATCCATCAGTGCCGGGGCGTATGCCAATCCATTCATCAGCGATGGCGGAATATCCGGTTTTGACCGGATTGATCGAAACAATCTTGGTGCCACGTTCTTTCAGCTTGCCAAGGCCCGCTTTGATCGGGTTTGAAGCATGATCTTCGGCCACACCAAACAACAGAAAATATTTGGTGTGTTTCCAATCAGGCTCTCCAAATTCCCAAAATGAACCGCCATAAGTATAAAGCCCGGCCGCCGCCATGTTCACTGAGCAAAAGCCACCGTGTGCGGCATAATTCGGCGTGCCAAATTGTGATGCCCACCACCCCGTCAACCCTTGCGATTGATCACGGCCTGTGAAAAATGCCAGCTTAGCTGGATTATTGTTGCGCACCTCTGAAAGCCACGATGTGGCCGTGCGCAAGGCTTCTTCCCATTCAATTTCACGAAACTCGCCAGAGCCGCGTTCCCCCACCCTGATCAAGGGTTTGGACAAACGCGCCGGAGAATAATGTTGCTTGATGCCCGCCGCACCCTTGCCGCAAATGATGCCCTTGTTCACCGGATGGTCGCGGTTGCCATCAATATAAACAACCTGGCCATCTTTCAGATGAACTTTGATGCCACACCGACATGCACACATATAACACGTGGTGGATTTAACCTCATCCCAGTTTTTGGGCGAGATATTGACTTTGGGTTGTTTTGAACGACCTGCAAAAACCATAGCATACATCTAACCAGATTCCCCCTGCGCCGCTACACCAGCCCGCTTTGATAACAGGGGCCAGCCATGTCGCTTTTAGACTGGCAACAAAATTGGCACCATGATAGTGCCAGTTCAAAGGGGTTCATCATGCGTGACTGGCTTATCCATATCAAGCGCGGCGAATATGCATCGCTGCAAGCACAAATTCGTGAAGCACTGGTTGCGGCCATTCTCGATCGACAGTTGGATCAGGCCGAGGCCATTCCTTCCACACGCAAAATGGCCAAATCTTTGGGCGTTTCCCGCAACACTGTGGTTTTGGCCTATCAAGGCCTGCTTGATGATGGCTATTTGCACGCCAAAGAGCGTTCAGGATATTTTGTGGCCGATAAAGCCTTGGAAGACCATGTTGTAAAACCGCGCAGCAAAAACGCCAGGGCCCCCATTGAAAAAACCGAACTCAATTGGGAAAATCTTTTTAAGCAAAATCCCTCACGCCAGTTAAACTCGCAGAGGCCGCACAATTGGCCTGATTATCAATATCCGTTTCTTTATGGCCAGCTTGACCACAATCTTTTTCCCTTGGCTGAATGGCGTGATTGCACAAGACAAGCGCTTGGAAAAAAGTGGCTTGGCGATTGGACAAGCGACGCAACCGCGATGGATGATCCTTTGCTGGTGGAACAAATTCGTCGGCGCATTTTGCCCCGCCGTGGCATTATGGCAAGTGACGACGAAATTCTGGTAACCCTCGGCGCACAAAATGCCATTTTCATCCTCAGCAGTTTGTTGGTGGATAAATCCACCAAGGTTGCCATGGAAGAACCGGGCTATCCTGATATGCGCAACATTTTCCAACTGAAAACCGAAAATGTAACGCTGGCCCCGGTTGATCAATCTGGCCTTATGCTTGGGCCAGAATTAAACGATGCCAATATCGTTTTCACTACGCCAAGCCATCAATTTCCAACCACTGTCACCATGCCGCTTGAACGCCGCATGGCACTTTTGAAGAAGGCATCTGAGCGCAATTTTGTGATCATTGAAGATGATTATGAATTTGAAACCAATTATGTGAATGAGCCCTGCCCCGCGTTAAAATCGCTGGATGATGAAGGCCGTGTTATTTACGTGGGCTCACTTTCCAAAACGCTGTTCCCCGGTTTGCGCTTGGGCTTTATGGTGGCATCCAAAGCCGTCATCGCCGAGGCCCGTGCCTTGCGGCGATTGATGGTGCGCCATGCACCCACCAACAACCAACGCACCACAGCGTTGTTTTTATCAATGGGCCACCATGATGCCTTAATTCGCAAATTGCATAAAGCTTACCGCACGCGTTGGGAAATTATGGGCGATGCACTTTCAAAACATTTGCCAAGCTCCACCCGCGTTCCATCGTTCGGTGGCACCAGCTATTGGGTAAAAGGCCCAGCAAAATTGAACGCCGATGAACTTGTGATAACGGCACAAGCCAAGGGCATTTTGATCAATCCGGGCCGCATTTGTTTTGGCGCAACCACTGCGCCCAAGAACTACTTCAGATTGGCATTTTCGTCCATTGATGAGAAGAAAATTGAACCCGGCATAAAGCTTCTCGCTGAACTGATTAAATCTGCATCGTGATTGTTCCCGCCCAATCAAAGCTGCGCGCCGCCGGCCTAATTCTCGTCGCTGTGGGTTTTGCTTCAATGCAAGATGCCATCGTCAAGGCCATGTCGGGCGCTTATCCCACCTATGAAACCGTGGCGTTTCGCGGGCTTGCGGCAGTGCCCTTCATTTCAGCTTGGGCAATGTGGGAAGGCCATTTCAAAACCCTGATAACACCAGATTGGCCACGCATCTTTCTGCGTTCCATCATATTGTTTTCGGCCTATCTCGCCTTTGCTTTGTCGATTGCAACTTTGCCAATAGCAAATGCCGTGGCAATCTATTTCACGATGCCGTTTTTTCTCTGCGCACTTTCAAGTTGGTTCTTGAATGAGCCAGTGCCGATTTACCGATGGGCAGCAATTTGTGTGGGCTTTGTTGGCGTGTTGATTAGCGTGAGGCCGGGCAGTGAAACATTCCAGCCCGCAAGTTTTCTCGCCCTTTATTCCGCCTTAGGCTATGCCATCGGTCAATTGCTGGGTCGCCAAATTTCAAAAACCACCACACCAGTGAACATCGCAAACATGCAAAATATTTTCTACCTGTTTGGTTCGGTTGCAATTGGCTTAATCATTCAATGGACCGGCTTCCATGCAGCAGCCGCAACAACATTCACATCTCTCACTCGCCCGTTTGCAATTCCCAGCGTCACCGATGCGAGCGTAATGACGGCAATGGGTTTACTCTCAGCAATATCATCCATCATGTTTGTGAAGGCCTATCAGGCCGCACCAGCAAATTTTGTAGCGCCCTTCGAATATTCCGCCATGATCTGGGCATTGCTCTATGGCATATTCATATTCAAAGATTTTCCAGACCAGTGGACTTTGTTGGGTGCTGCTATCGTGATCTCCGCCGGCTTGTTTTTAGCATGGCGTGATCGCACCCCTCATACGATGGGATAGCCGCTCCAACTTTTAATGGCACGCAAAGCCAGCGATGATTGCAACCGCTGCAACCCCGGCAACCGCGAAAGTTTTGTGCGATGAATACGCTCATAATCTGCCGCATCAGCCGCAGCCACACGCAGCAAATAATCAAACTGGCCGCTCATCAAATGGCATTCAAGAATTTCAGGAACACGCTGCACTGCTTTTTCAAATTTCTCAAACGCCTCTTCTGTTTGCGAGCCAAGCGACACTTCCACAAAAAATTCGTTGTTCAAGCCCAGCGCTTTGCCATCCAGCGTGGCGGCATAGCCGGTGATGATGCCTGCCTTTTCCAAAAGCTTCACCCGCCTGTGGCACGACGATGGCGAAAGGCCAGCCCGATCTGCCAATTCAGCAATGGGCAAAGTGGCTTTGCGTTGCAATTCAACAAGAATGATTTTATCGATCTTATCCAATTTTTCGATTTTCATTCGAATTTTCTACAATATCTTAGAATATTTGTCCATTAGCGCGCATTCCATTTTGCACTTTGAAATTTTTTTCCAGCAACTCGCGCCTATGCTTTTGTGCATCAGGGAGAATTGCAATGCACATCGGCGTACCAAAAGAAATCAAGAACCATGAATATCGTGTTGGCTTCACGCCAACATCCGTGCGCGAAGCTGTGCGC
>JAYUHQ010000123.1:0-2005 GCA_043766895.1 Aestuariivirga sp. | reverse complement strand
ACGGGGCACACTTCCACGCAAAGATTGCAGGCCACACATTCATCATCCATCACTTCAAAGTGACGCTTGCCATCTTTTTCTTTCATAATGGCTTGGTGCGATGTGTCTTCGCAAGCCGCATAACAGCGGCCACATTTAATGCAGGCATCTTGATCAATCTTGGCTTTGGCGATGTAGTTTAAATTGAGATATTGCCAATCCGTCACATTGGGCACTGCGCGGCCACGAAAATCTTCAATCGTGGCATAGCCTTTTTCATCCATCCAGCGCGCCAAGCCTGATTGCATTTCTTCAACAATTTTAAAACCATAAGTCATGGCCGCTGTGCACACTTGCACAGTGCCTGCTGACATTGACATAAATTCTGCCGCATCGCGCCACGTGGTAATGCCGCCAATGGCAGAAATGGGCAGGCCGCGCGTTTCTTTGTCACGGGCAATTTCTGCCACCATGTTCAGCGCAATGGGCTTGACTGCTGGCCCACAATAGCCGCCATGGCTGCCCTTGCCATCAATGGTGGGCATGGGCGCCATATTATCAAGATCAACAGCAATGATTGAACTGATGGTGTTGATCAATGAAACAGCATCGGCACCACCCTTCAACGCAGCCCGCGCCGGCAGGCGAATATCAGTGATGTTGGGAGTTAGTTTCACAATCACTGGCATGCGCGTGTGTTGCTTGCACCAGCGCGCCACCATTTCAATATATTCAGGAACTTGGCCAACGGCAGCGCCCATGCCACGTTCGCTCATGCCATGGGGGCAACCAAAGTTCAGCTCAACGCCATCAGCTTCGGTTTCTTCCACGCGCTTTAAAATTTTCTTCCAAGGCTCTTCTTCACAAGGCACCATGAGGGAAACCACCATGGCCCTATCTGGCCATTCGCGTTTTACCTTTTTAATTTCGGCCAAATTAATTTCCAATGGCCGATCGGTAATCAGTTCAATGTTGTTAAGCCCCAGCAAACGCCGATCAGCGCCATGAATGGCGCCATAGCGCGGGCCATTGACGTTGACGATGGGTGGGCCTTCTTCGCCCAGCGTTTTCCACACCACCCCACCCCAGCCCGCTTTGAAGGCGCGAACCACATTATATTCCTTATCGGTGGGCGGTGCTGATGCCAGCCAAAACGGATTGGGTGATTTGATTCCGACAAAATTTGAACGAAGATCAGCCATGTGATGCTCCTGTTAAAAACACATGCATATGTTCAGCCGCGCGCCTGCCGTCATCCACCGCGGCCACTGTCAAAGCCTGGTTGCCACTGGTGCAATCTCCGCCCGCCCAAATCTTTGTGCGCGATGTGTGTCTGTGCTCGTCAACTTTAATGCGGCCTTCGTGCAGCACCAATGCGCCTGATGTTACATCAACAAAATGTTGGCCAATGGCTTTGAAGATCACGTCCGCATGAACTTCAAACGTCACGCCGGTGCCTTCTAAAATTTTGCCTTTCATGGCGGTTTCTTCAACCTTCAAGCCCACAACTTTGCCATCTTTGATGAGAAGTTTTTTAGGCATGGCCCAAGGCCTGATATTCACGCCATGGGTTTGGGCCAGCTCCTGTTCAAAGCGCGATGCTTTCATGTGGTCTTGGCCACGGCGAAAAAGAATGGTCACATCTTCAGCGCCTAAAAGTTTTGATTGAACGGCAATATCAATGGCCGTCATGCCGCCGCCGATTACCACAACGCTGCGCCCGACTTTCAGTTTTGACAAGTCTTTGGCTTGGCGCAGATCAGCGATATAGGCCACGGCGTCTTTCACGCCCTTGGCCTCTTCATGTTTCAATCCAAGTGCATTCACACCCGACAACCCCAAGCCTAAGAACACAGCATCATAATCTTGTTCAAGCTGGGCCAAGGTCAGGCCTTTGCCCAATTCCTTGCCATGGGTAATTTTGATGCCGCCAAGGTTTAAAATAAATTCCACTTCTTTTTGAGCAAATTCATCAACTGATTTATAAGCGGCAATACCAAATTCGTTCAGGCCGCCGGACTTTTTG
>JAYUHQ010000122.1:0-5443 GCA_043766895.1 Aestuariivirga sp. | reverse complement strand
ATTGCAAATGGCGCGAAAGACTTTCAACCAAGGTCATAATGCCTTTGCGCACCAAAGGTTCGCCGCCAGTTAGCCGCAGCTTTTTAACACCTTGCACGATGAAAGCCGAACACATGCGATCAAGCTCTTCCAGCGTCAGCAAATCAGCTCTCGGCAAAAAATTCATATTTTCCGACATGCAATAAACACAGCGAAAATCACAGCGATCTGTCACTGAAACACGAAGATATGAAATATGGCGACCGAATGGGTCAATAAGGTTTGCAGGCATGCCAACATCTCAGCGGGATGATGCGCCCGTGTCAAGTCACGGTGTTGGCATCGGCATTGTAAATTGCGTATACTATGCTAGATTTTACACATGGCTCTCTATGTTCCAAATCGACGGAATGTATTGTCGCTGCTGGGTGTTGCGGCGTTTTCCAAACTGTCACTTGCCAGCACCAGCGTTGATCTGGCCTTGGTTCTGGCTGTTGATTGTTCTTACAGCATAAGTGAATATCACTATCGATTGCAGATGCGTGGGCTTGGGCAAGCTTTTCTGGATTCAGAAATGCTTGATTTGGTGGAACACGGACTGCGCGGCAAAATTGCAATATCAGCTTTCTTGTGGTCAGACCCCAAGGGCCAACAGCTCATTGTGCCTTGGCGTGTGCTAGAAAAAGCGGGCGACGCAATTGACATTGGCACAACCTTGCTCACCGCCCCGCGCCTGCTAAACGCGGGCTCAACATCCACAGGCGCGGCCCTGCTTTATGCAGCAGAACTTTTGCAACAGGCACCATCTGGCTCGCGCCGCGTTGTTGATGTTTCGAGCAATGGGCATTGTAATTTCGGTGAACCGATTAGAAATGCCCGAGACAAGGTGGTTGGCCAATCAATCACCATCAACGGGCTTGCCATTGGCGATGAACAAAAGAACATGTTTGACTATATGCAAGCCAATATGATGGGTGGCGATGGCGCATTTGTTGTTACAGCCAATGATTTTAATGATTATACGCGCGCCATTCGCAGCAAGCTGTTCAAAGAAATTGCGGGCGCTTCCTTGGCCTAAAAATAATTTGAAGATTTAATCAGTGGGCAGATTATCCATGCACGTTACCTATGCGCTAATCACATGGGCCAAAGCAAGACAGGCGCAAAGTCCTCGTGTACGAGATGGCCATGACGCAAGATAAAATGCTTGGATATTTTTACGCGGCCTCGGGCGCTGCCCTTTTTTCAACAAAGGCAATTTTCATCAAACTTGCTTATATGGAACAGGCCAATGCAGCTTTGATGTTGGCCCTGCGCATGATGATTTCAATGCCATTTTTTGTCGGTGTCGGAATTTATGCGGCGTGGAAATTACGCAGCGAAGGAAAATTGCCTGGATGGAATTTGGCCATTCAAGCGTTGTTGGTGGGCTTGGTGGGTTATTATATTTCTTCACAGCTTGATTTTGCCGGATTGCTTTTCATCACGGCCCAACTCGAACGCTTGGTATTGTTCACCTATCCTATTTTCGTAGTGCTTTTGGGTTGGATGTTTTTTGGTGCCCGCATTACCTGGTTTACCATTTTAGCGGCTACGATAACTTACGCAGGCCTTGTTGTTGTGTTTCTCAGTGCCTTGCCAACAGGCGGCACCAGCACCATTATAGGAACGGCGCTTGTTTTAGGCTGCGCCCTAACATTTGCGGCTTATCAACTGTTTGCCAAAAAAATCATAAGTGCCATGGGCAGCATGTTGTTCACGTCGATAGCGCTTGCCAGCTCTGGCATTGCCTGTATTGCGCATTACATTGTGGTTAGTCGTTCATTTGATTTTTCATCAAGCCCAAGATTTTTCTGGCTTTCTGCTGGCACTGCAATTTTTGCCACTGTCATCCCATCATTCTTGGTCAATGCTGGTTTGTCGCGCACCACGCCTCAAACCACATCGATGATTGCCACAATCTCGCCGTTGGTAACAATTGCCTTGGCTGTATGGATTTTGGGCGAGCCTTTTACACTGGCCGATGCGATTGGTGCTGCAATGGTGATCGCCGGCGTAGCCCTTTATGCTTGGTCAGATTCGAGGAAGGTGACTGTTGAGGTCGAGGGCGCGGTTTAACCAATGGGGTTGTTGCACCCACATTCAATATTATCTAAAGTGATCTTCCAACATTGGTGATGTTTATGGAAAACGCAACGCTCCACCACGTATCGCGCCCAACCCAAAATATGGGTCAGGCGATTGCCTTTTACGAAAATGTTTTGGGCTTTAAACGCATCTCTAGGCCGGCCTTCAAGGTTGGTGGAGCTTGGTTGCAGGCAGGTTCAGTTGAACTTCACCTCATCGATTTACCGCAAGGCTCGTTCCGCAATGTTTCAACAGTGGGCACTGACGACATCCATATGGCAATCCGCGTCACGGATTTTGAGGCGACGGTCAATAACCTCGCCAAATTAGGATATGTTGAAACTCTGGCAGACGACGATGGCAAACGCATCATCATCAAGCGCAACAGCATGGCTGGCTATCACCAGCTTTATATCATGGACTTTGATCGTCACCTGATAGAAATCAACGCTGCAAGTTGAAATCAACTCACGTTATCAGGCAGCACTTCTTTGCGTTTGGCCATAAAGTCTTGCAAGCCTTCATCAATGCCTTCATCCAAAGCCGGGGCCACATATTCTTTCAACATATGTTTCCATTTTGAATTGGCACGAACCACAATGTCTTTTTCGCCATCATCGCGCCATTGTTCGTAAGAGTTATTATCGGCCAGTGATGAACGCCAGAACGCTGTTTCGAAATTCTTTTGCGTGTGATTGCACCCGAGGTAATGTGCGCCGGGCCCCACTTCACGGATTGCATCCATCGCTTGGCCGTTTTCTGAAAAATCAACACCTTCAGCAAATTTTTGGAACATGGTCAGTTGGTCTGCATCCATGATCAGCTTTTCATAGCCTGAGGAAAGTCCACCTTCCAACCAGCCAGCCGAATGCAAACAAAAGTTCACGCCTGAAAGCAAAGTTGACCAAAGCGTGTTGGAACTTTCATAAGCGGCTTGTGCATCAGGAATTTTTGATCCGCATAAACCACCACCTGAACGAAACGGCACACCCATGCGCCGCGCCAATTGGGCCGCACCAAAAGTAACATGGGCTGGTTCTGGCGTGCCGAAAGTTGGCGCACCCGATTGCATCGACATTGAAGCCGCAAATGTTCCAAACACCACTGGTGCACCCGGGCGGCACAATTGCGTAAACGCAATACCAACCGAGGCTTCAGCCAAAATCTGGGTCAGCGTGCCAACCGTTGTGGTGGGCGACATGGCACCGGCGACGATGAAGGGTGAAATCACGCAAGCCTGATTGGCCCTGGCCAAAACTTTAAGTGCGCCCAACATCACGCCATCCCAAACCATAGGGGAATTGGCGTTGATCAAACTTGTCATCACGCAGTTCTGGTCAACGAATTCTTTGCCGAACAGCATTTCTGCCATGGCCACGGAATCAGCCGAGCGTTCACCGGAGGTAACGGAGGCCATGAACGGTTTGTCGGAATATTTAATGTGGGTGTAAATCATATCCAAATGGCGTTTGGCCACTGGAATATCCACAGGCTCACACAGCGTGCCGCCCGCATGATGGAGCGATGGTGACATATAAACCAGTTTGGCAAAATTGCGGAAATCTTCAATCGTGGCATAGCGCCGGCCTTCATCCAAATTGCGAATAAAGGGAGGGCCGTAAACCGGCGCAAACACCATATTGTTGCCGCCGATCACCACGCTGTTGGCGGGGTTTCTTGCGTGTTGCACATATTCGCGAGGCGCTGTTTTAATCAGTGAACGAACCAATCCGCGCGGGAAGCGAACCCGAAAACGGCGCGCTTCGGTGGGTGAGGCTTTGACATCTGCGCCAACGGCCTTCCACATGGCCACGGCTTCTTCATCTTCATAAAAATCAATGCCGGTTTCTTGCAAAACCATTTCAGCGTTGTTTTCAATCAACTCCAGCTGATCATCGGAATAGGGTTCATAAAGCTTCACTTTGCGGCGAATATAGCCAGCTTGCTTAACCTCGGTAGAGCCCCGCATCGCGCGACGTGCATCAGCCCCACCGCGAGCGCGGCGACCAGTTGGTTGTGCTTCAATATCAGTCATTTGCGCCTCAGTTGAGATTCTTTCACCACGCCAGCATTAGGCTTACCATTCAGGGGCAGGGCGGCAACAAACGCCAAAATAATTCAAGAAACGACAAAATAATGCTTGATAAAAATCCTATATTCGTCTATATAAGCCTAATATTGCCTGTTCCAACCGGGCAAGTCGGGTTCCCTTCCAAAAGGAACCCCCGCTGTTTGACATTGTGAATAGTTTTTCAGAACCGGATTACGGTTCACCCAGTGATCATATCTGCTTGACTTGCCCCAAGCTGTCACTTTTATGCGCTGATGAATCAAGGTCTGCTCAGATTAGCCCATCAAGCATTGCAATCTTTTGCCTTGCCGCCCGTTAGCACTGTGGCGCTGATCAATCTTTCGGAAAATGCCACATTCAAAGTTGAGGCCAGTGATGGCCAGCAATTTGCTTTGCGCGTTCATCGGCAAGGCTATCACACCCGCGCCGCCATCGCATCTGAGTTGGCGTGGTTGGTTGCTTTGCGCCGGGAAGCAATTGTCATAACACCAAGGCCCGTGATGGGGCGTGATGGTGAATTGATCCAATCTGTTCAGGGCCGCAATGTGGTTCTGTTCGAATGGGAAGCAGGCGTAGAACCTACCATTGAAGACAACCTCGAAACACCATTTGAGATTTTGGGCGAGCAAACCGCCCATATGCATCTTCACGCCAAGCGCTGGCAGCGGCCACATGGTTTTGAGCGTTTTACTTGGAACTTTGAAACCAGCTTGGGCGAAAACAATCCACATTGGGGCATGTGGCGCAAGGGTTTGGGCGTTGATGTGGCACACGCCACACTGTTTGGGCGAACTGTGGAATTGATCGGCAAACGCTTGGATGTGTATGGCAAAGCCAACAATCGCTTTGGTCTTATTCATGGCGATTTGCGTTTGGCCAACTTATTGGTAGACGGCGGCACTGTAAAAGTGATTGATTTTGATGATTGTGGCTTTGGCTGGTTTATGTATGACGCCGCAACGCCGGTTTCTTTCTATGAACATGAACCCCAAGTGCCAGATTTGTTGGAAGCTTGGAAAACCGGTTATCGCCGTGTGAATAATTTATCGCGTGAAGATGAAAATGAAATCACAACTTTCATAATGTTGCGCAGGCTTTTGCTGGTGGCCTGGATTGGCTCTCATTCTGAAACGGATCTGGCCAAATCCATGGGCGTGGAATACACCATTGGCACGGCAAATCTTTGCGAAAACTATCTCAAAGAGTTTGGCTGAACGCGCAATTCTTCCAACCCATGAAAATGATAAACATCTTTATACTGAGGCA
>JAYUHQ010000121.1:0-2008 GCA_043766895.1 Aestuariivirga sp. | reverse complement strand
AAATCAGATCCGCGAATTCCTCCTCCCTGTTGTCGGTAACAAATCTCACCTCATTAACTGGAATGTTTTTTAGAAGCTCATTTTCATAGGAAGTTACCCGCACATGGGAGAGATAAGTTTCATCAAAACGGTTGTCCTTCGGCAATTGAAGTTGATGACGAGTGCAAGCCACAAACTGTTTCGTTCTAGTTTGCAAAAGTGTTCCGGTTCCAGTTAAGCCGAGGGTCGGTTCGTCAGAGACATATTCGCTTGCAATGGGGCGAACCATTTTTCCTGTGATGCGCTCAATTTCTTTCGGCTTATAGAAAAGGTTGCCGAGTCTGATTGCATTGAGGGCTGGGAGATCGCTGAGTAAAAATTCAATGTCACTCATGTTGTTTAGTTGTGGCGATTTTTTCGATGATCATGGCGTAGTGCATGGATGGATAATTCCAGAGTCCTGTGCAACTTGCAAAGCAATTGCTGTTCAACCACACTTATCAACAGGGCTGGTGAGTTGTTGCGTTTGCGCTCCCTCCTGCCGTCACCCCGGCGAAGGCCGGGGCCTCGCTTTTTTTAATTCAAACTTATAGCAAGCGGGATCCCCGCCTGCGCGGGGATGACGGTCAGGAGGGTCGTATCGATGAAAAAGAAAGAATATATTTTACCGTTTTCCATCTCCCCTTGAGGGCGAAGGCAAGCCGCCGCCTTTACTGCTTCACCACCATCAAACCGCCGGGGCCAACGGCTACCATCCAGATTTCGTCTGGCCCGGCGGTGAAGTTTTCTTTGGCGTTTTTGCTCTGAACGGTGATGGCGCCGGGTTTTACTTCTAATGTGGGGCCATCAGGGGCTTTTGCACCTTGGCCCGGGGTCATTTTCACATGCTTGCCACCCACAACCACGTCGGTGGGGTTGTCTGACATATTGCCGAACACCAATTTCACCATGCCGGGTTTGGGTGCCAATGGTGATGCGGCGGCCTTGGCTTTTTCTGTCACCGTCAATTCAGCGTCGGTCATGTCGCCATTGCGTTTCAGGCTTAAGGTGGCCGGGCCATCAGGCGCGGTGAATTTCAGATCGGCTGAATCATCAGCAATTTTGGCGCTGTCTTCTTTCCAGTTTTTCTTGGCCAACTCGGCCCGGTAAAACGCCACAATATCGGCCACGCTGTTGGGCGCAGAGAAATTTACGGCATGGCTAAACTGCGTGCGCGTTGAACCCATGTTGCCCAAACCATCAGGAATGGGCAGGCCATCTTTATCAATGGCCACAAGGGCAGGGGCGGCGGCCGCCGGGGTTTGGGCTTGCGCTTTGGCGCTATCTTGCGCCTTGCCTTCAAGCAGCGAACCATCGGCTGTAACCATGGCCTTGTCGCCCATCATCATCACCGTGATGTTGAGCATTTTCTCGCCCTTCATAAAGGTGAGAACGGCCATGTTGTCTTTGTTGATGACAGAGGGTTGTTCGGCAAGGCCCATGGTTTTGGCCAAAGTGCGATAAAACTCCGCAAGGTCTTTCACCGATTTGGCGCTGTTGAATTGCAGCGAGCCTGCTTCCGCATCATATTGCACATCGGTGGCACCCTCAGGCATCTCGATGGGTGGCTTGGTGGCGTCAGTTTCATCTGCCCAAGCGGCAGGTGGCGCAAGGCTGACGTGAACGGGATTGGCAAAACCTGAAAATAACAGGGCGAATGCAAGAACGCGCGAAACGCGATTAAGCTTTGGCATGATATTGGCCCTTCAATAGAGAGAGCCCCCAAAAAGAAGAGTATTAAAAAGGTTTTGCTGAGTCAAGTTGGATGGGGTGCTTTCCCTTTTTCAAACTTTTTGAAGCAGGAACACCGCATTCCTGTGCGTCCTCCCCCACTCGTCGGGGTGACGGATTTTGGGTGGGCATGAAAATAATTTCCTAAACTCCTTGACAATGTTCCTAATATGTTCTAGCTAGGCTTCGTCTTCTTCCGCTGGGAGTCCCGCTCATGACGGTGATCTGGATGGAAGAGGGTGGCAGGCCTGCTGGTAGG
>JAYUHQ010000120.1:0-14456 GCA_043766895.1 Aestuariivirga sp. | reverse complement strand
ATATCGCCTGAAAAGTCGGATAATATCGCCTCTATGCTTTTTTGAGTGGGCCGAAGGTCGGATTTTGTGGAAATTTCACCTTCAAGATCATCAGTTGTTGTTTCAGCGCCCCATGCGGCACGAAAGTGATAGGTTTTTTGACCATCCATGGCCCATTGCACGGTTTTTGTGGCCTCACCCAGTGCGATAGGAAGCAACCCGGTGGCCAAAGGATCCAGCGTGCCGCCATGGCCCGCTTTTTCAGCATTAAACAGCCAGCGGATTTTGCCCACAGCTTGGGTTGATGTCATATTCAAAGGTTTATCGAGTGCGACCCAGCCATGGATCGGAGAACCACGCTTTTTCAAGCTATTCGTCTTTATCTAAATCTTGGCGCACTTCGGGTTTGCGCAGAATTTCATCAATCTTGCCAGCATAATCCAGCGATGTATCAATGCGAAAGCGAATTTCAGGCACATATTTCATGGCCATCTTCTTGGCCAGAAGACCTCGCATAAATTTGCGGTTGCGGTTTAGGGCTTCCAGAGCCAGCTGTTCTTTGCCAATCAACAAGCTTCTTACAAAAGCCGTAGCGATTTTAAGATCAGGCGAGACTTGTACCTCAGCAATGCTGGGCACCAGCTTATCCAGTTCAACATCGCCCACTTCGCCGCGCAAAATCATTTCCGCCAGCGCATGGCGGATCAATTCGCCCGTGCGCAGCATGCGTTGGGATGGAGCAGATTTCGTGGCCATTATTGCTTTTCCATATTTCGCTCGCCCTGATGGGCAGGAAAAATAAAACTCACTCCAGCGTTCGGGCAACCTTTTCAACGCGGAAGCACTCGATCACATCGCCAGCGCGCATGTCTTGATAGCCTTCAAACGCCATGCCGCATTCTTGGCCGCTTTGGACCTCTTTCACTTCGTCTTTGAAGCGCTTCAAGGTGGAAAGCTGGCCTTCGTGAACCACAACGTTGTCGCGGATCAAACGCACGCGTGCGCCACGTTGCACGTTGCCTTCGGTCACCATACAGCCAGCAACCTTGCCAACCTTGGTGATGTTGAACACTTCCAAAATTTTGGCATTGCCCAAGAAGGTTTCGCGCAGTTCTGGTGCCAATTTACCAGCCATGGCCAACTTAATATCATCCACCAGATCATAGATGATGTTGTAATAGCGAATCTCGATGCCCTGTTGTTGGGCCGCATCACGTGCTTGGCTGTTGGCCCGCACGTTAAAGCCCAAAACCACAGCGCCAGATGCTGCGGCCAAAGCCACATCACTTTCAGAAATACCACCCACGGCATAATGCACCACGCGTGAACGAATTTCTTCGTTGCCGATTTTTTCCAAAGCCTGAACGATGGCTTCGGCAGAACCCTGCACGTCAGCCTTCACCAAAATTGGGAATTCCTTGCGGCCAGATTGATTGAGCTGGCTCATCATCTGTTCAAGCGATGAACGAACCGCACCCGTGCCACGTTTGTCGCGGCGTTGGCGTTCACGATAATCAGTAATTTCGCGGGCGCGTGCTTCGGTTGGAACAACGTCAAAACGGTCGCCCGCTTCTGGCGCAGAATTCAGGCCCAAAACTTCAACCGGAACTGAAGGCCCAGCGGTTTTAAGCTGCGCGCCATTGGCATCAACCAAGGCACGAACCCGGCCCCAAGCAGAACCCGCCACGAAAATATCGCCATGTTTCAAGGTGCCGCGTTGCACAAGCACAGTGGCCACTGGCCCACGGCCCTTATCCAATTGTGCTTCAACTACAAGGCCGCCCGCTTCACGATCTGGGTTGGCTTTCAGATTGAGAACTTCGGCTTGCAGCAAAATGGTTTCAAGCAATTTGTCGAGACCAGTGCCCTTCATGGCAGAGACTTCAACATCCAATGTGTCGCCGCCCATGCTTTCCACCACAATGTCGTGCTGCAACAAATCGGTGCGCACACGCATGGGGTTGGCCGTGGGCTTATCCATTTTGTTGATGGCCACAATGATGGGAACACCTGCCGCTTTGGCATGGCTGATCGACTCAATGGTTTGGGGCATCACGCCATCGTCAGCGGCCACAACAAGAATGGCAATGTCTGTGGCTTTGGCACCACGCGCACGCATGGATGTGAAGGCTTCATGGCCCGGCGTATCAATAAAGGTGACAAGGCCAGAGGCGGTTTTTACTTGGTATGCGCCAATATGCTGGGTAATGCCGCCCGCTTCGCCAGACACCACATTGGTTTTGCGAATGGCATCGAGCAACGAGGTTTTACCATGGTCAACGTGGCCCATGATGGTCACAACGGGTGGGCGCGTGACCAGATTTTCATCAAGATCGCTTTCGCCATCAAGGCTTTCAACCACGTCAGCATCAGCCACGCGTTTAACCTTGTGGCCCATTTCTTCGGCAATAATTTGGGCGGTATCAGCATCAATCAAATCGTTGATTGTGTGCATCTGGCCTTGCTTCATCAGCAATTTGATAATGTCGACAGCGCGTTCAGCCATGCGGTTTGAAAGTTCCTGAATGGTAATGGCTTCAGGAATAATAATTTCGCGGCTGGATTTTTCGGTGGGCTTGGTGAAGCCTTGCGCCTGCTTTTTCAAACGCTCGGTGCGACGCCTAAAGGCTGCGATTGAACGGCCGCGTTCGCCTTCATCATCGCCAGACATGGCGTTTTCAACGGTCAGCTTGCCACGGCGTTTATCAGCATCAGCTTTGGTGCGTGTGGGCACTGGAATTTGAACGGCGCGTTTGATAACGCCGCCAAAAGGCCGCAAGCCCAACTTGGCGCGGGGCTTATCATCATCTTCTTGCACGGGGCGAAGTGTGATATTCTTCGGGGCCAAGCGCTTGGCTGCTTCTTCGGCTTTCTTTTTGCCGTCTTCTTCTTCGCGGTGGCGCGCTTCATCATCAGCTTTGCGTTTTGCTGCGGCTTCGCGTTCTTTACGATCGGTTTCATCTTGAAGGGCACGGTGGGCCGCGTCTTCAATCTGGCGTTTGCGTTCTTCAGCTTCGCGCACGCGTGAGCCAGCTAAGGCACGTTCACGGGCTTCGCGTTCTTCAGGTGAAAGGGTGCGTAAAACCACGCCGGGCCGCGGTTGGGCCTGGGGTGCAGCAGGCCGCGGGGCTGGCGTTTCAACCCGAGGGGCTTGTTGGAATTTTGGTTTATCATCGACAACGGGTGCGGTTGTGCCTTCACCAAAACGCTTGCGCTTGGTTTCCACCACCACCGTTTTGGTGCGGCCATGGGCAAAATTTTGCTTAACCCGCGACTGTTCAATCGCAGGGCGTTTCAGGCTTAATGTGGTGCCGCCGGTGCGGTTGCCTGAGTTATTGGTGTTGTCGGTCGTATCGCTCATACTTCGCTTATTCCAAACCCTTGATTTTCAAATTCTCGTACTGCGCGAATCCGCGCATCAAATCCAGTAATTTCTGTGTTTGCCCGCCGAATGACAGGCTTGCGTGTACCACATTTTCGCGTCCAAAGGCCAAATCCAGCTCAGATTGCTCAAATAAATCGACGATAGCGACATTTGCGCCGCATTTGCGGTCAAGCTTTTCGCAACCATCGGCTGAAGCGCCAGACGCGTGCAGCAAAATTGCCACTTTGCTTCTGGTTACAGCCTCTTCAACTTTCATAAAACCAGACGTGGCTAAACCAGCTTTTCGTGACAGTGATATGGCGCTTAACATCTCAGATCGCAAGAGCCTACTGACCAGATCAACCAATTCAGGTTCAGCTTTGGCCGCTTTGCCAAAACCTTTGGCAAACAGGTGGCGTTTGATGGCCTCGGCCAAAACTGTTTTGTCTTTCGAAACCCAAACCCCCCTGCCGGGAAGTTTGCGCTTCAAATCTGGCACCACCACACCATCGGGAGATAGCGCAAAGCGGATCAACTCAGCATCAGATTTTGCAATCCGGCTTACAATACATGTCCGCTCTGGCACTTGGTCTGGTTCTTCCAACTGGCCTTATGCCTCAGCCTCTGGGGCTGCTGCTTCGGCCACAGGTGCTTCAATCCAACCCAGTTTAACGCGGGCGTTCATGATCAACTCTTGCGCTTCGGCGGCAGAAACATCCATGCCGGTGAATGCGCCTGGGTGCTTGGTGGTTTCGCCGTGTTTGCGCTCGTTCCAGCCGATCAGATCATCGGTGGCACAATCGGCCAAGTCTTCCAGCGTTTTGATTTTGTTTTCGCCCAAAGCCACCAGCATAGCGCCGCTGATGCCTTGCGTGGCCTTCAGCGCGTCAGACACGCCCAAAGCCTTGCGTTTGGTTTCCAGTTCCAAGGTTTCACGATCAAGATAGTTTTTGGCACGGGTTTGAATTTCTTCTGCCGTGGTTTCATCCAAGCCATCAATGCTTGCCAAATCATGGGATTCAACAAAGGCCAGTTCTTCCACTGTATCAAAACCTTCCGAGGCCAAAAGCTGGGCCAAGGTTTCATCAACATCCAAAGCCTTCACAAAGCGCGAGGTGCGGGTTGCAAATTCTTTTTGGCGGCGTTCAGATTCTTCGGCCTCGGTCATAATATCAATATCCCAACCGGTGAGTTGTGATGCCAGACGCACATTTTGGCCGCGCCGGCCAATGGCCAGCGACAGCTGTTCATCAGGCACCACAACTTCAATGCGTTCGGCTTCTTCATCCAAAACAACTTTGGCAACTTCGGCTGGCGCCAAGGCGTTGACCACAAAGGTTGCCACATCTGGCGACCATTGGATGATGTCAATCTTTTCACCCTGCAATTCGTTCACAACGGCTTGAACGCGTGAACCGCGCATACCTACGCATGCGCCTACTGGATCAATTGAACCATCTTTCGAGCGTACTGAAATTTTGGCGCGGCTTGAAGGATCACGCGCCACGGATACAACTTCAACAATGCCATCATAAATTTCAGGCACTTCTTGGCCAAACAATTTGGCCATGAATTGTGGGTGGGTGCGCGATAAGAAAATTTGTGGCCCGCGTTGTTCACGGCGCACGTCATACACATAAGCGCGAACACGATCACCGGGGCGGATCGTTTCACGCGGCAAGGTTTCATCGCGGCGGATAATGCCTTCGCCACGGCCGAGATCCACAATCACGTTGCCATATTCAACGCGCTTGACCAGACCAGAGATAATTTCGCCAATGCGATCTTTAAATTCAGCAAACATGCGTTCGCGTTCAGCATCACGCACTTTTTGCACAATCACCTGTTTGGCTGATTGGGCGGCAATGCGGCCAAATTCGATGGGCGGCAAAGCTTCGGCGATATAATCGCCAATTTGGGCCGCTGGGTTTTTCTTGGATGCTTCAGCAAGGGTGATTTGCTTGGCATCATCTTCAATTTTTTCAACAACCATCAACAAACGGTTGAGGCGGGTTTCACCGGTTTTTGGATCAATCTCAGCGCGGATTTCATTTTCCTGGCCATAGCGGGCCTTGGCAGCGCGCGTGATGGCATCTTCCATAGCTTCTAGAACGATGGCTTTATCAATAGTTTTTTCGCGCGCAACAGCATCAGCAATTTGCAACAGCTCAAGGCGGTTGGCACTGACAGGTGTATTAGCCATGGTCTTCTTCCTTTTCGATAATCAATTTGTCTTCATCAATTTCTGCACCATCGCCAAACCCTTCTTGGGTGGCTTCTTGGGGCAGGCGCGAACGGGCATCAGCAATCAATTCATCCGTCAAAACCAAATTGGCTTCGGCAATATCAGCAAAGGGAACACCCACCAAAAGCGGTTCTGCGCCACCTTCGGGGTTTTCAATAAACAGGCGCACTTCACCTTCGTGAAAACCTTCAAGTTCGCCACGAAATCTTTTGCGGCCAGCCACAGGCACGGCCATTTCGATCTTTACGGTGTGGCCTGCCCAAGATTCAAAATCACCGGTGCGCACCAGTGGCCGATCAATGCCCGGGGAAGACACTTCAAGCTGATATTTGGCCGAAATAATATCGGCCACATCAAGCAAGGGAGAGAAATCCCGGCTGAATTTTTCGCAATCGCCGATAGAGAATGTGCCGTCCGGCCGCTCGCCCATAATTTGCAGCGTGTTGCCAAACATTTTCACGCGCACCAGCCGATAGCCCATGGAATCGAGCACAGGCTCGGCCAAGGCGGCCACCCGCGCGGCCGGGCCAGTTTCTCGATTTATACGTGTTTCAGTCATCCTATTGTCCCAAACAAAAAAAGCGGGCCCCTTTCGGGACCCACTCTCATTTTCAGCTTTCGCTGCTATGTGAGTGAATTCTTGAAACCTCATATAGGCTTTTCAAATAATTTGCACAAGGCTGAAAATACCCCTTGATTTTTGTTCTTATTATGTTCTAAACATACCTTATGGCATTACTTTTCTTCATTTCTCTCTGCCTCGCCTTCTATGCCCGTCAGCTTGCCATCAATGCTGAAACGGTTCTTGCGGGCCCAATAGGTTTTAACACCTTCTTCGCCCAAGTTTTCGTAAAAGGGCAAAAGCTCAGTTGGGCCACGCTGTTCCATAAATTTCATGTGCGGCACACCTGTGCCGCACGAGGTTTGGACAAGATCAATATCCATTTCAAAAATCTGGCGCGAACCCGCCATTTTTGGAAAGTTTATTGCAAGCCCTTCCCACGCCCGATCAAATGGGTGAACCACGTTGGCCTTGCCATAAACACGCAAGATCATGGCATCGCCTTCAAAGGCACAGAACATCAGCGTCATGCGCGGGCATTCACGCACATGGGCCGCCGTTTCATTGCCGCTGCCCGAAAGATTGAGCCAGATAATTTTTGTCTCGCTCAACACACGCAAACTCTCAAGCCCTTTGGGAGACACATTCACGCAGCCATCGTGAGCCGCAGTGGCCACAAAAAACATGGGCTGGGCGCGGATGAAATTGATCAAGCTGGTGTTAAGCTTTGGGGCGGTGGCCATGACTATTTTTCCTCTCAGATAATTTTTGCTGGCTCTACCAAAACCTGGCTGGCGATTACTGCCACCAAGATCATCGCCCCGCCCACAAAACTGGCCAAGGCTGGAACTTCGTTGAATGCTGCCCACGCCAACAGTGGCGCCATAACCACTTCAAGAACGCTGAGGAGTGAGGTTTCGCCAGCTGGCAGACGTTTAGCACCTTCTGATAACGTGATCGAGGCAATGGCAAACACCAAGCCAAAACCAATCATCGTTAGGATTTCCGGCAACGCATCTGAAAAGGGTTTCCCAAAGGCTAAAGCCAAAGGAAAAAGCAACAGCGATGACAGGGCCGATGGGCCAGCGGCCGGCGTTGTTGGATATTTGCGATATATAACAAAACCAATGGCCATGGCGATGGCCATCCAACAGGCGAGAAGATCGCCCTTGATATGTACGCCGCCAACCGAGCCTGAGACGACGATGGCAACGCCCAGCAATGTGACAAAGCCTGCGATGAGCACAACTTTGGTGGCCCGTTCACCCATCCACCACCACGCGATGAATGCGGCAAGCAATGGGGTTGCGGCATAAAGCAAAGACACATTGGCGATGGTGGTGAGTTTAAATGCCGGGATATAGGCCGCCGTGCCTGATGCACCAACGATGGCAGCCGCAATTGCGCTTTTGCCCATGTTGAAAAATTCACTTTTGAACGTGCCGCGCCAAGCGGTGTAGGCAAGTGTGAAACACAGGGCAAAGAGCCCGCGCCAAAATATAATATCCCATGCGCCAGCGCTTACTGCGCGGGTGAATATTCCAGCCGTGCTGAAGACACCGGCCGAGACAAGAACAAGGACTATGCCAGTTGTGCGTTGGTTGAGATTTTTGAACATAAGGCAACTTTTATCACAGCTGATGTCATCAATCTGTCAGCATGGCATTCTTGGTTGCGTTCTTGGCGATGCGGTTCAACGCGCACGCTTCCATCGGCGGATAAAGCCCGCCGATGGAGAATGTGGTCAAGCATCAGCGCTTTATCGTTTTACGCCATGCCCCAGCGCGTGCCGGCATAGGGTGATGGGGTTTTGCGGGCTGCGTTTTGGGTGAAGAACGACACCAAAAGTGCGATAAACATAATAACGGCGGGTTGCCAGCCGGGTTGGCCTGATGTGACATGAGCAGAGAATGCCAGTGGCAATTGGAAGAACATGCCAGCATAGGCCAAATCGCTCAATGCCAGCGAATAGCGTGAAAGAATGGCCACCGGGCCCAGAACTTTTACGATGGGCAACAAATATGTGAGGTAAACCGGATAGCCCAGTTTCGGGAACATATCGGCCACCATGGCGTGGTTGAAAGTATAAAGGGCAGCACCGCCCAAATAGCCCAAGCACACAAGGGCTGTGGCAATCCAATAGATATATTTTACAGTTTTCATTCGTAACTCCTTTTGTTACGGTTTCACTGCCACACCCCGAACGCCATGACAAGGCCTATTTTGCAAGCTGGTGATAATCAGGCCAACGTGGCTTCGATCACGGCCTTCAAGCCTTCTTCATTGACAAGGCTTGCGGCCTTTTTGGGCTTGAACCATTTGCGTTTGCGTTGGCCTTTTTCTGGCCAATCACGCAAAAGTTTAGACACTTCCAACGGATAGATCATCACCACACAATCAACGATGGCACCTGATTTTTTCTTTTTCTTGTAAGCATAGCCGCCGATGGATTTTTCATTGATGCGGCCTTTGATGCCAGCCTCTTCAAAAGCTTCTTGGGCTGCTGCTTCATGGTCTTGCTTGACAGCCATGGGCCAACCTTTGGGGATGACCCAGCGTTTGGTTTCACGCGAGGTGATCAATAAAATTTCAATGCCGTGCTTGGCCTTGCGATAAGGCAGGGCAGCAATTTGTTTATGGTGCTCTAAACCCGTCACAGCACGAAATGCGCCAGCCAATAGAACAGTGCCGCCATCAACGCCGCCGCAGGCATGGTGATGGCGACTGCCATGTTGGTATACACCTCTGGCATCGGCGAAAGATTAGTGATTTTTGATCCCATCGTGTGAACGATTCTCCACCCCCCAGCATGGTACCCAAGCCCATTGTCACATAACAGGCGAAAATGGCCCAGCTTGGAACCGTGAATTCTTGATCGACATGATTTGAATTGAGCAGCACGGCGCTGACAGCCGCTGCAATTTGAAAATAACCCCATCAGCCCACGTGGGATCGGTCTTGGTTTTGCACCCTTGAAAAACTGCTGCCTCAAGAGATTTTGCCGCATGCGCCTCAAACAGATCGAAGAATTTATCTTCGCGCGGCATCAATTTCTTTAAAAAACCAACCATTGCATCGTCCCTGACTGTTCGAATGTGACAATCATATGACAGATTTGTGACAACTGTGTAATAGGTTTAGTGTTTTATGAACCGCAAATAGTTTTGGCCCCGACCCTCGCGCACAGCCTTGGCTTCATAGCGGGTGCGCGTCCAATTCTCGAAAGGTTCTTGGTCGTTGCCATGTTCGGTGAACAATTTTGATGTGGCCACGTGGTCGCGCGTCCACGCCACATAATCATCAATATCGGAAGCAAACCAAAAATCACCGGCGGGTTTTAAAACGCGGTGGATTTGTTCAAGATTTGTGGGTGAAACAAAGCGGCGCTTTTGTTGGCGCAGTTTTGGCCACGGATCAGGGTAGAGTAGATACACCCGCTCAAATGATTGCGCGGGCAAATTTTCCAAAAGCACACGCGCGTCGCCATAATGAATGCGTACATTTTTCAACTCATGCGCTTCAATTTCGCTGAGCAGCTTGGCAACGCCATTCAAATAGGGCTCGGCCCCCAAGATTGTCACATCAGGATTAAGCGCTGCTTGATGGGCCAGATGTTCACCGCCACCAAAGCCAATTTCAAGCCAGCGCCGCTCTTTTGCATTGTGCAGCGGGGCTGATAAATCCACCGCCACTTGTGGCAGCAAAGTTTCCATCAAGCCAACATGGATGCGGCGCAAAGGTTTCCCTTTGCGCCGTCCATAGAATTGGAATTTTGGGATGTCTGAGATTATTTCACCGCAGCTTTAAGCTGGGCAACAAGATCGGTTTTTTCCCAAGAAAAGCCACCATCTTTTTCTGGCTTCCTACCAAAATGGCCATAAGCCGAGGTGCGGGCATAAATGGGCTTGTTCAAATCCAAATGGGTGCGAATGCCGCGGGGCGATAAATCCATCACCTTGCGCAAGGCTTTTTCAATCTTGGCATCATCCACTTTGCCGGTGCCATGGGTATCAACATAAACCGACAAGGGTTGAGACACGCCAATGGCATAGGCCAATTGAATGGTGCATTTTTTGGCAAGCTTGGCCGCAACCACATTTTTGGCCAGATAACGTGCGGCATAAGCTGCTGAACGATCAACCTTGGTGGGGTCTTTGCCAGAGAATGCGCCGCCACCGTGAGGGGCTGCACCGCCGTAAGTATCCACAATGATTTTGCGGCCAGTCAGGCCTGAGTCACCATCTGGGCCGCCGATATAAAATTTGCCAGTGGGGTTGACGTGCCAAACCGTATCCTTGGTGATCCAGCCCTTTGGCAAAGCCTTTTTCACGTAAGGGGTTACCAGTTTCAACACATCCTTTGAGGTCATCGACTCATCGGTATGCTGATGCGACACAACGATTTGCGTGGCGCCAACGGGTTTGCCGTTTTTGTATTTCACTGTCACTTGACTTTTGGAGTCTGGCCCCAGCTTTGCCGCAGCACCCGAATGGCGCGCCTCGGCCAACAATTGCAAAATGCGCTGCGAATAATACAACGGTGCCGGCATCAAATCTGGCGTTTCATCACAGGCATAACCAAACATAATGCCTTGGTCGCCAGCACCTTCATCTTTGTGGGCAGCAGAGTCTACGCCAACAGCAATGTCGGCTGATTGGTCGTGCAACAAGATTTCAATTTTGGCATTTTCCCAATGGAAGCCTTGTTGTTCATAGCCAATGGCCTTGATGGCCTTGCGGGCAACCGCTTCAATTTTTGCGTGGGTGACTGATTTTGGCCCGCGGGTTTCGCCAGCAATCACAATGCGATTGGTTGTGGCCAAGGTTTCACAAGCCACGCGCACTGCCCAAGGGTCCATGCCCTCGGCCAAGGCTTCGCGGAAGAACAGATCCACCACTTCATCTGAAATGCGATCACATACTTTGTCTGGGTGACCCTCAGAAACGGATTCACTGGTAAACAGGTAAGAGCTGCGCGCCATGGATATCTCCTTAATCGGCTGTTCGAACTAATCACATAAAGATATCCTTATGCGCTTTTCAGTTCTCATACAGCGATTTTTGGGAGATTCAAGGCCTTCAGCGAAACTTAGCCTTCGCTTTCAACAATCAGCTTGGCCAAACTTGCAATAAGTTTGCGCTTCTTGGGTGTATCAGCGTCTTTAAATGCCTTGGCCAACTGTATGCCTTCAGACGACATCATGGCCGCGCTGAATTCATCGCCTGAGTTGGGTTCACGCAAACCATCAACGCCTTCAGCGCCGGGCAAGCCATCATAAAAAAACTGAACTGGAACACCTAAAGTTTTTGACGCATAAAAAAGCCTGCTGGCGCTGATGCGATTAGAGCCTTTTTCGTATTTTTGGACTTGCTGAAAGGTGATGCCGAGCAATTCGCCCAAGCGTTCTTGGCTCATGTTGATCAGCTGACGCCGCATTCTGATACGCGCGCCGACGTGAACGTCTATATAATTGGGGTCTCTACGTGTCATTTATTTCCTCAGACCGTTCGCCCCCAGCCTGTTTGCTTAACGTACAACTAAATAGAGATTTAATCGCCCACCACGCTTGAAGCGCAATTTACACGCCATATTACAATTTAACAACAATTTTCACACGTTATCAGCAAACAAGATTAGTATTTATTTAAGATTTTACCGCCTGCCAAAAACAAAACCATGATCAATGCCAGAAACACATCTTTGAATTGTGCATAAGGGGTATTCTCAAGGGGCTCCGGCACCACCACATCAAAGGCACCTGTGGTGTTCAATTGAGACGCAAACACTTCGCGGCCCAGTGGATCCATAATTGCTGAAATGCCCGTGTTAGCGGCGCGCGCCACTGGCAACCCAGATTCGATTGAACGCAAGCGCAATTGCGCCAGATGTTGATAGGGCCCCGCAGAATTTCCAAACCAGCCATCATTGGTCACATTGATCAACAAACTTGGGCGGTTTTGCGGATCATAAAGTGCACCCGGAAAAATTGCCTCATAGCAAACCGACATGCCCACAGCGCCAAGGCCCGGCACATTGATTGTGGTTGGCCCCACACCGGCTTTGAAGCTTCCAGGCAAATTCACCACTTTGCGCAAGCCCAAGGGTTCCAACAGCCAAGCCAAAGGCAAAAACTCTCCGCCCGGCACCAAGTGCCATTTATCATAGGTGGCCTTCACTTCGGCCTGATCATCAAACACCAAGATGCTGGTGAAATAATCGGCATCATCGCGCGGGCTTTGTCGGCGCACAGCGCCTGTCAACAATACTTGGCCTTGCTTCAAGGCCGCCTTTAATTCGTTTTTTCCATCCGTGCTTTCTTCAATCAAAAACGGCACGGCTGATTCTGGCCATATAATATGGGTGATGGCTTGGCCCGTGGTTGATGGCGCGGCGGAAAGGGTTTTTAACTGATCAAAAATCTTGCGGGCATTGCCTTCGCGCCATTTGTCGCTTTGGCTGATATTGGGTTGCACCAAACGCAGCATAATGCCTGAACGATAGCGCGTTGGGTTTTGCGCCAAGCGCACCTCGCCCCATATATATGAAAGCGGCAACAACACTAAAATCAATGCGCCAACACTTTGATGGCTGGGCCTGCCTGATACGATGGCATAAGGGGCGGTGGCCCATGCCCAGATCATGGCTGTAAGCCCTGTCATGCCAATCCATGATGCAAGCTGTTCAACGCCGCCCATGCCGTCGGCGGCTTGGCCCAAAACTGCCCACGGAAAACCGGTTAGAATATTGCCGCGCAACCATTCAAACAAAGCCATGCACAATGGCCAAGCCAGAAACAGTGGCATGTGGCGCTTGGTTAGAACCATTGCGAGCACACTGGAACAGGCCCAAAACAAAGCCATGCCGCCTGCCAGCGCGCCCAAGGCCAGTGGCATCATCCACACATCACCAGCATTTACAAAAAAGGCAAAAGCAATCCAATGAAGCGCTGCCACAAAATAGCCAAAACCAAAACACCAGCCTAATGAAAAAATTCGCGTCCAGCGGGATTGCAGTTCGGCTGCAAAGCCAGCCAACACGATTGGCATGGTAATCAACAAAACCCACCACGCATCCACCGGCGGGATCGCCAAGGCCGAGAGCAGACCCAACGCAAACAGCTTGAAATGTTTTTGCGACGCTGTGGCTTGGGTTAAGAAACTGTTCACTTTTGGCCTATCAATGGTAAATGCTGGTGAGTTGATTTGCGTGTATTACGAAGTTTCGCTTTGGCGAATCAAGACTATGGGGGAATTCAATGACTTTACAACCAATGCCGCATTCAGCGACAGAGATTGCTCATATCCTGAGCATCACACAGCAACAAAATGGCTTTGCCAAATTAAGTTCAAGCCAGCGGCGGCTTTTGTTGGCCGCGCTTTTGGCATCAATTATTCCGGTTGATGGGCGCATCCATTCCAACGAGCTTGAACATTTTTCAACGCATCTCAAAAAGCGGTATCAATTTTCTGAAGATGCGGCCAAGCAGGCGATGGGCTTGATCAAGAAAAATCTCACGCCTGAGCAAGTGCAACAGGCAACCAAACAGTTGCCCGAAATGTTAAGCATGGAAGACCGTGTTGGTCTGATTGGCATGTTGTGGGATTTGGCTTTATGTGACCATGAATTGCACAGCCTTGAAGAAAATCTGATCTATAAAATTGCCGATCAAGCAGGCGTGCCGAAAAAACGCGTGGCCGAAGAACAGGCCCCCGCGGTTCGCCTCAACGCGGTGGCGCGTTAACGGGCTTTGGCCACCGCTTCGGCCATGCTGCACATGATTTCAAACATCATCACGGTGCCTGCATAAGCTGTCATGCCTGATGGATCAAAGGGGGGAGACACTTCAACCACATCAGCGCCCACAATATTAAGCCCGCGCAATTCGCGCAGCATTTGTTGGGCTTGGAATGTGGTGAAGCCGCCAATTTCGGGCGTGCCGGTGCCTGGCGCATAGACCGGATCAAGCATGTCGATATCAAAGCTTACATAGGTTTCGGCATCTCCCACAATTTTGCGGGCTTCGGCCATAATGGCTTGGGGGCCTTTTTCCATGGCCTCTTCAATGCGCACCAAACGCACACCCATTTTTTCACCATAGGCAAAATCATCATTGTCATACATCGAGCCGCGAAGGCCAATTTGAATAGTGCGTTTGGGATCAAGCACACCCTCTTCAATGGCGCGCCTGAAGGGTGTGCCATGGGTATATTTAAAGCCGCCAAAATAACTGTCATATAAATCGGTGTGGGCATCAAAATGAATCATGCCAACGGGCTTCTTTTTGCCAAGGCTGCGCAAAATGGGCA
>JAYUHQ010000119.1:0-5472 GCA_043766895.1 Aestuariivirga sp. | reverse complement strand
CAGCCATTGATCGTCTCTCCACTGCGCTTGGCAACGCGGACCTTTTTGCCGCCGTCAAGCGTCTTGTAACCTACGCGAGTTGCCTTGCCATCTTTAGGGTCAAGCAAAGCAATATTTGAAATATGAATGGGCATCGTCTTGTTAATAATGCCGCCTTCGTTAGCACCCTGTGCCTTCGTGTGACGCTTGGCGATATTCACACCTGAAACCACAGCGCGGTTTTCAGAGGTGATAATTTCAAGAACGTCGCCTTGCTTGCCTTTATCTTTGCCAGCAATCACAACAACCTTGTCGCCCTTTTTAACTTTAAACTTAACCGACATCACAGCACCTCCGGTGCAAGGGAAATAATCTTCATTTGGTTCTTGCCGCGAAGCTCGCGTGGCACTGGTCCGAAAATACGGGTGCCCACGGGCTCGCCCTGTGCGTTAATCAACACAGCGGCATTTTTGTCAAAGCGAATGGCCGAACCATCAGCGCGACGAATATCTTTGGCAACGCGCACAACGATGGCCTTCATTACGGCGCCCTTTTTCACGCGACCGCGTGGAATGGCTTCCTTAACAGACACAACGATAACATCGCCGATGGTGGCATAACGGCGCTTAGAGCCGCCCAGCACCTTGATGCATTGAACACGACGTGCGCCAGAATTGTCGGCCACTTCGAGATTGGTTTCTTGTTGGATCATGGTTTAACCGCCCTTATGCTTTCGACGCGTCGACTTTGCTGAGAAACGACCAGCGCTTCAGCTTCGACAACGGACGGGTTTCTTCAATACGAACAACTTCACCAATCTTGGCTTCGTTCTTTTCATCATGCGCATGATACTTCTTAGACAGACGAACTGTCTTCTTGAATACTGGGTGCAACAGGCGACGTTCAACCTTCACGACAATTGTTTTGTCGTTCTTGTCTGAAACCACCACACCTTGCAAAACGCGTTTCGGCATTCTCTCAACTCCTACTTCGCTGCAGACTTAACAGAAGCCGTATGCGCCGTTTTTAAACGGGCAATATCACGGCGGATCTGGCGGATGCGCGAGCTGTTTTCCAATTGGCCTGAAGCACGTTGAAAGCGCAGGTTCAACTGCTCTTTCTTCAACCTCAGGATTTCATCTTTTACCTGGTCTTTCGACAGGGCGCGAACTTCGGTCATGGTCATAATTCAGCTCCCCTTAAACTTCGCCAAGGCGCGCAACAAAGCGGCACTTGATTGGCAATTTTGCTGCGGCCAAACGCAATGATTCTTCGGCAACGGCGCGTGGAATACCATCAACTTCAAAAATTACGCGGCCTGGCTTAACGCGGGCTGCCCAATATTCAGTTGAACCCTTGCCAGAGCCCATTCGAACTTCAGCTGGCTTTTTGGAAACCGGCACGTCTGGGAACACACGGATCCAAACACGACCGGCACGTTTCATGCCACGAGCAAGAGCACGACGAGCAGCTTCAATCTGGCGCGCAGTAAGGCGGTCAGGTTCCAAGGCTTTCAAACCAAACGAGCCATAATCCAACGTGTTACAGCTGGTAGACTTGCCGTGAATGCGGCCCTTGTGGGCTTTGCGATATTTTGTTTTTTTAGGTTGTAACATGATCTATCTCAAACTTTACGCGTTGGCAGGCTCGCGGCGCGGTGGACGCGGCGCTGGGCCTTCTTGTGCTTCGGCAAGGCGCTTATCTTGGGCCATCGGATCATGTTCCATGATCTCGCCTTTGAAAATCCAAACCTTCACGCCGTTGGTGCCGTAAGCTGTGTGAGCAGTGGCAACACCGTAATCAATGTCAGCGCGCATTGTATGCAACGGCACGCGGCCTTCGCGATACCATTCAACACGTGCAATTTCTGCTCCGCCCAATCGGCCAGAGCACGTAATCTTAATTCCAAGTGCGCCCAGACGTTGGGCAGATTGCACAGCCCGCTTCATTGCGCGGCGGAAGGCCACGCGGCGTTCAAGCTGTTGGGCAATGTTGTCAGCAACCAAAGTTGCATCAACTTCTGGCTTGCGCACTTCAACGATGTTGAGGTGAACTTCCGAACCCGTCATATCAGCAACTTTTTTGCGCAGCTTTTCAATGTCTGCGCCCTTCTTGCCGATCACTACACCAGGACGTGCCGAATAAATTGTAACGCGGCACTTCTTGTGAGGACGTTCAATCAGAACCTTTGAAACACCAGCTTGCTTCAACTCTTTAGTCAGGTAAGCGCGGATCTTCACATCTTCATGAAGCAGCTTGCCAAACTCACGAGAGTTGGCGAACCAGCGTGAATCCCATGTGCGGTTGATGCCAAGACGCAGGCCGATTGGATTGACTTTTTGACCCATTATGCGGCCTCTTTGGTTGTTTGACGAACGACGATGGTCAGTTCGCTAAAATATTTCTTGATGTGGCCAACACGACCACGAGCATCTGGCATCCAGCGCTTCATCACCAGGTTTTTGCCAACCCATGCTTCAGCAACAACAAGATCGTTGATGTCGAGCGAGTGGTTGTTTTCAGCATTGGCGATTGCCGATTCCAAGGTCTTCTTCACATCCTTCGCAATGCGGCGGCGTGAGAAGGTCAAATGGGCCAAAGCTTTGTTCACGGTTAACCCGCGAATTTCAGTTGCAACTTCATTGAGCTTACGTGGGCTGATGCGGATCGAACGGGTGATCGCTTTTGCTTCTGTGTCGCTAAGAGCGCGTGGTGTTTTTGGCTTGCTCATGTTACTTCGCTGCCGCCTTTTTGTCGCCAGCCGAATGAGCCTTGAACGTCCGCGTTGGTGAGAATTCACCAAGCTTATGGCCCACCATTTCTTCCGAAACGTGCACTGGGATGAACTTGTTGCCATTGTGAACCTGGAATGTCAGGCCCACAAATTGTGGCAGAATGGTTGAACGACGGCTCCAGGTTTTAATCGCAGCATTGCGCTGACCCTTTGCGGCATCCGCCTTCTTCAATAAATACCCGTCTACAAACGGGCCTTTCCAGACTGAGCGTGTCACTGGCTTCTACCTCTTACTGCGATTTCTTGCGATCATGGCGCGAGCGCACGATCAGCTTGGAAGTCGATTTATTTGTTCTTGTCTTATAGCCCTTGGTTGGCTTGCCCCATGGGGTTGACCAATGCTTACCACCGTTTGTACGACCGCCGTTTGGATGGTCGACAGGGTTACGAGCAATACCACGAGATACTGGGCGCGCGCCCATCCAACGTGCGCGACCAGCTTTGCCGATCACTTCGTTGATATGATCTTGGTTTGACACAGCGCCAACCGAAGCCATCGCGTTTGCCGGAACCAAGCGGGTTTCGCCAGATTTCAAACGGATGATAACAAAGGCACCATCACGACCAGCAACCATGGCATATGTGCCAGCAGCGCGCGATAGCGAACCACCTGCACCTGGCTTGGTTTCAACGTTGTGCACAATCGTGCCAACCGGAACCGAACCAATTTCCATTGCATTGCCTGGCTTAACGTCGGTTTGCTTTGACGAAATAACGGTATCGCCAACAGCCAAACGTTGTGGTGCCAAGATGTAAGACAACGTGCCATCTTGATACTTGATCAGCGCAATAAAGCCTGTGCGGTTTGGATCGTATTCCAAACGCTCAACAACAGCTGGCATGTCATGCTTGATGCGCTTGAAATCGATCAAACGATAAGCTGTTTTATGACCACCACCCTTGCGGCGTGAAGTGATGCGGCCCGTGTTGCCACGGCCACCATGTGAATGTTGCCCTTCAACCAGCGACTTAACTGGCTTGCCCTTATAAAGGTGGCTGCGGTCAACCTGAATAAGGTGGCGGCGGCCGGCGCTTGTGGGGTTAAATGTTTTCAGTGCCATGTTGAACTCACAGTCCCGTCGTCACATCAAGACGTTCGCCAGCGGCCAACGTCACATAAGCTTTTTTAGAATCAGACAGCAACGCCGGACGACCCTTGAAACGCTTCAATTTGCCTTTGCGAACCAGTGTATTCACTGCTTCAACTTTCACACCAAACAGGCCTTCAATCGCAGCCTTAATTTGTGGCTTGGTTGCACGCCTTGCAACGTTGAACACGTGGGTGTTTGTAGCGCCAATCATCGTCGCCTTTTCGGTAATCGAAGGGCTGTGGATGATTGCATAGTGATGTTCTTTGCTCATTTAAATCGTGCCTCCAGCGCTTCAACAGCTGCCTTGGTCAACACCAAGTTCTTGCGGCGCAGAATGTCGTAAACATTGATGCCCTGAATTGGCAGCACGTCAATGTTGGCAATATTGCGAGCAGCGCGCGCAAAGCCTTCATTCACAGTTGCGCCATCGATAATCAAGGCATTTACCAAGCCCAATTTCTCAAACATCACCTTAACATCTTTGGTTTTGCCAATTTTCATTTCGGCTTTATCCAAGATAATCAGCTCTGATGTTTTGAACTTGGAAGAAATCGCATGACGCAAACCCAGCGCACGCACCTTCTTGTTCAAAGATGTTTCATGGCTGCGGAAACGAGGACCAAAGGCCTTGCCGCCGCCGACGAAAATACCAGCTTTGCGTGAACCGTGGCGAGCGCCACCGCCACCTTTTTGATTGCCAAGCTTATGTGTCGTGCGGTTAATTTCGCCGCGCGACTTGGCTTGGTGTGTGCCCTGTTGGCGCTTGTTCAGCTGCCATTGCACAACACGGTGAAGAATATCAGCCCGTGGATCAAGGCCGAAAATCAGATCGGAAACATCAAGTGTTCCGGCTGCATCAGCTTCAAGTGTTTTTACATCAAGTTTCATCAGGGCCTCACTGTGCTGCTGGTGCTGCGGCTGCAGCAGTAAAAGCACCAGGCTTTGGCGCTGAAGCAGGAAGCGCACGCTTCACGGCATCACGAACCGAAACCCAACCACCTTGCGAACCAGGAACCGAACCCTTGAGAAGGATAAGGCCACGTTCTTTGTCTGTGCGAACAACAACAATGTTCAGCGTTGTCACTGAGTCTGAACCCAAATGACCAGGCATTTTCTTGTTCTTGAACACTTTACCAGGATCTTGACGGTTACCAGTCGAACCAATCGAACGATGGCTTACTGAAACACCGTGCGTTGCGCGAAGGCCGCGGAAGTTCCAGCGCTTCATACCGCCGGCAAAACCTTTGCCCTTGGAAGTGCCTGTCACGTCCACAAACTGGCCGGCCACAAAGTGGTCAGCAGTTACTTCGGCGCCAACCGGCATCATTGCATCAGCAGCAACGCGGAATTCCTGAAGCTTGCGCTTAGGTTCCACTCCGGCTGCAGCAAACTGCCCACGATCAGCCTTGGTAAGGCGCTTGATCTTAGGCGTAGCAGAGCCAAGCTGCAAAGCTGTGTAGCCGTGCTTTTCGGTTGTCTTGTGGCCAACAACGTGAACGTTATCAACCTTCAACACGGTCACAGGAACAACTGCTCCCTCTTCCGTGTAAATCCGGGTCATGCCCAGTTTTTTTGCGATGATGCCAGAACGCATCGTCTTCTCCTCAA
>JAYUHQ010000118.1:0-2024 GCA_043766895.1 Aestuariivirga sp. | reverse complement strand
GATCAGTCTCCAGCTTGCTTCCCGTGATCAACGTGTGGATGGGTGAAGGCAGGCTTTGCAACGCCTTGGCCGATGGCACATCATGCACCTGACCATCGGTTATCATAAACGCCCCGGCAAAGCGGCTTTGTGGAATATCGGCCAAGGTGCGATTGAACGCAGCAAAAGCATTGGTGCCATCATTGCCATTGGTATTTGCGTTCACTGTGGCGATGCGAAGTTCAGTGTTGCCCAATTCAGCCACGCGCTTTTTAAGCACCTCGATTGCCTTTTGGGTGGTGGTGGCCCGATCCCCAATGGTGTTGCTGGCGCTTTCATCCACCACGGCCACCGCAATATCTGAAATGGGGGTTGTGTCATTTTGGTGAAGCGTTGGGTTAATCAGTGCTGCCAGCAAAAACGCACCCGTGAAAACGCGCAAGAATGATCCACGCACCCGCTTGACAATCATGAATATGCACAGCGCCGCCACGGCGGCACCAAATGCAACAAGCCATGCCACATTCAAAAGCGGGTCAAAACTTAAATTCATTTTTTGCCCAATCGTTCAAGGATTGGCCCAATGTGAACCTGATCAGATTTATAATTTCCGGTGAGTGCATACATCACCAGATTAACCCCCACGCGAAAGGCAAATTCACGCTGGCGGCCGGTTCCCGGAACAAGGGCATGGGTGGGTTGGCCCAAGTCATCCAAGCCCCATGCGGCGGCATAATCATTAGAGCCGATGATGATGCCTGAAACATTGTCGGCACCGTTGGTGGCCTCGCCATCTTGGGCTTCAACCCACAACGGCCCGCCCACATAGCGGCCCGGAAAATCTTTCAGCAGATAAAAACTTTTGGTCAGCGCATGAGTGGCGGGAACGGTTTCCAGTGGTGGAATATCAATCTTTGCCAAAATGCGCCGCAAGGCCGCTTCAGTGGCCCCGTTGCCGCCAAAGGCAACTTGATCACGCAAATCAAAAAAGATTGTGCCACCATTTTTCATATAAGCCGAAATGCGTTCCAAGGCGGCTGCGTTGGGCGCATCGGCATCAGCCAACACCGGCCAATAGAGCAGGGGGTAAAAGGCAAGATCATCATTTTCAATATCAATGGCAGAAGGTGCGGCCAGAACCGCTGAAGTTCGATCTGCAATCACTTGGCCCAAGCCCTTCAGGCCTTGTTCGCTGGTTTGATCGACATCAGCGTCCCCCGTTTTTACAAAAGCCAAATGCGTTTGCAACGATGCCTGCATGGCGGTTTCAAGCGATGTTTCGGCATGGGCTTTGGGCATTGGCACCCCTTGAAGCATCAAAAGTGCCACAACACTCGCGGCAATGCTGCGCCGAGACAGCAAGCCATTGAGAAACAGAACCGCCAAACAATCCACCAAAAACAGCAAAGCAGCAGCGATAAACAATGGCTTGGCATAATGAATTTCGGCGGCTGGGTGCAACACTTGGCCCTGCAATGCGGCTGGCAGCGGCGTTAAATCTGCGGCGTTCAGCTTGAGGTTGATGGCACGGTTTTGTTCGCCGCGTGAATAGATGCCAGCGGGTGTTGCGGTTGATGCCGAGGCCGCTTCCAAATCTTTTTGCGAGAGTGTTTTGGGCATATCAGTGGTGGAGGACAGTTCGCCTGTGCCAGCCATAACCAAGCGTTGGGCAAAATCGCCTGCCACAACAGCGCTAGAACTTTCAGCGTTGATGCTGCCCGCTGGCGTGGCCAGTTCGGTTACGCGCTGCAACATGGTTACAAATGTGCCAGACAGTGGCAGGTTAGACCAATCAGCATTGGCCGAAACATGAAACAAAACGATGCGGCCCTTGCCATAGGGGGCTGATGTGACAAGCGGTGTTCCATCCGCAATGCTGGCCCAAGTTTTGGCTGAAAGTTCGGCATCAGGCTCTGCCAACACTTGGCGCGAAATAACAATGTCATGGTCAATGGCCACGCCAGCAAAAACGCCTGTATCTGGGAAGGGCAAAATATGTTGCGGGGTTTCCCAGCTTAATGTGCTGTCAAAATTTCTTTCGCCTT
>JAYUHQ010000117.1:0-14765 GCA_043766895.1 Aestuariivirga sp. | reverse complement strand
ACCAAGCCATTATGAAAGAAAAAGATGGCAAGCGTCACTTTGAAGTGATGGATGATGAATGTGTGGCCTGCAATCTTTGCGTGGAAGTGTGCCCCGTTGAAAATTGCATCACCATGGAACGGGTGGAAAGCGGAATTGATCCACGCACCGGCAGGAAAATTAGCCAAGATTATGCCAATTGGACACAACACCCCAACAACCCGATGAGTCTGAAAGCAGCGGAGTAAGGAAGACGCCTCATCCGCCCTTCGGGCAGCTTCTCCACGTCGTGGAGAAGGGCATACATTACCACCGCCCTTCTCCTGCGCAGATGAGCGAACCTTACCACCGCCCTTCTCCTTTGGAGAAGGTGGCGCGAAGCGCCGGATGAGGTTGCTTCCCTATCCCGATAAAAACGCTTCGAATGCCGCGAAGAATTTTTCTCTGATCGCGGTTTTTTCGTGAAGAATTTCGTGCTGTGCATCAGCAATGGTAATCACACTAAAGCCGGGCGCTTGTTTTAAAAATGCTTGAGTGTCTGAATTGTTCACCACCCGGTCTTGGCCTGCCAACACAATCAATGTGGGGCAGCTTGGGCCCGTGGCCTTTGGCCAATGAAACAAATCGTTAAAAGATTTAAGGGCCGCACCAAGCCAAGCAAACGTAGGCCCACCGATGCCCAGCTGTGGAAATTGTTCTAAGGTCGACATATCTCTGTCCCAACGGCCACGGTCTGATGTTAAAATATTACCGGCAAAATCTCCCCGCTTGGCGGGTAGTTTTGATAAGCCGGGCAAAAACAACCAGCCTAAGCCCGAATATTTTGTACAAAAAACCAGTACATGCACCAACCACTGCGGCCATTTTCCAAAGTGAAACCCCATCAGGGGCGCGGTAATCACGGCTTTTTCCAACCACTTTCGCCCCCGCAACGCGCGCAGCAACATGTGCCCGCCGGTTGAATGTGCAAGCCCATAAAATGGTTTAGGGCAGTGAGCAATGGCCACACGGGCATAAAACGCGTCTAGGTCAGCGTCATAATCTTCAAAGCTTTTAACATAGCCGCGCAACGCGTCTGGCAAAAGCCGTTGAGACCCGCCTTGGCCGCGCCAATCAAATGTGGCCACGGCAAAACCCCGTTTCATCAAATCATTCATCGTCTCAAAATAGCGCTCGATGAAATCGCCGCGGCCATTGAAAATGAAAATCGTGCCTTTGGGGTTGCGTGGCACAGCATAGGCTGCACGCAGCTTGACGCCGCCGGGTGCTGGCACTTCAACGCAGGTAATGCCTGCCGGAAGTTTATTCAGAGTGGTGGCAAAAAGTTGCATGCTGTTGCTCTAATGCCAGAAGCACGCCGATACAAGCCAAGCTATTTTTTCAAAAGCCACTGATGTTCAGGCGCATTGTAAAATTTCCAAACGCGCTTGGGGCCAGCCATCACGTTGAGATAATAAAGATCATAGCCATGCACCGTGGCGCAAGGGTGATAGCCCTTGGGCACCATGGTAATATCGCCATCTTCAACAGCCATGGCTTCGTCCAATTTGCGATCATCGGTATAGACCCGTTGAAAGGCAAATCCCTGTGGCGGGTTCAAACGATGGTAATAAGTTTCTTCCAACAAACTTTCATGGGGCAGATTGTCTTTGTCATGTTTGTGCGATGGGTAAGATGATGTGCAGCCATTGGGCGTTATCACTTCAACCACCAACAGGCTTTCGGCCGCGTCGTCCCATTCGGGCATGATATTGCACACATGGCGTGTATTGGAACCGCTGCCGCGTGTTTCGATCGACAAAGTTGCCGGATCAATCACCTTCAGCGGCTTTAATCCCTTGGCGGGCGCTGTGCAGATATTGATCACGCAATCCGTTTCAGCCTTAACGCTCCACTTGGCTTTTGGCGGAATGTAAACAGACCAAGGCTTGCCGTCGAACACATCCATGCGCTGGCCAATCACGCCCAAATCTTGGCCATCCACAACAACACTGGCTTTGCCAGAAATAAACACAATGCAAGTTTCGCGTTTGGCCTCTAGTCCCTTGGCAATTTTGCCCGGCGCCAATTTCCAAACGTCATGGCCCACATATTTCCACTTGGCGGTTTTCGGGGTTACCGAAATCACCTTGCCCAGTTTCTTTTTGTCTTTCACTAAAAGCTTTGGCATTTATCCTCGCGCGGCATTCCAAATATTAACAAGATTTGAAAATTTGTCAGCCATCATTTTTACGGCTGCGTCATCACTCAATTTGCCCTGCATCCATTCTTCTGCAGCGCCATTGAAAATGGTGCGGCCCACAGCAAAACCCTTCACATGCTTCTTATCAGCGACTGCTTTAAAACCCTTGGCTAATTCTTCTTCTGGCGCTTCCAGCCCCAAGAGAACAATGCCGCGACACAGTGGATCATGCTGATCGATCACTTTGCCAATTTCATCCCATGCCGCGTGGTCTGCTTGGGGTTCAAGTTTCCACCAATCGGGTTTAATGCCCAAAGCATAAAGCTCAGTCATGGCCCGGGCGATGGTCATTTTATCCATTGGCCCATGCTTGGACGCGATAATTTCGACCAGCAATTCACGGCCCACTTTTGTGGTGGCATCATAAAGGTCGCGCAATTTATGCGCTTGCTCCAGCTTTAATTCCTTTGGATCATCAGGATGATAGAAGGCCAAACATTTTACACAATGGGTGACAGGCCATTCAACCAAGCGCGCGCCCACATCTTGTGAGAATTCAAATCGCAAAGGCCGCGATCCGGGCTCTTCCAAGGGCCTTGCAACCCAAAGGCCCAGCTTGGCAGCGTCAAACATGGCGTCGCGGCCATAGGTATCGTCAAGCAAAGTGCCAAAGCCTGGCTTGCCCTTTGAAACCTCACCAATGGCGCGAATAGCCAAACGTTTGAATGGCGCAATTCTATCATGCGACACGCCTAAGCGATCAGCCATGTCTTCAAGTTGTTTGCGGTGATCAATAGCAAAACTTAAAATCTGGTCAGGCAATGTGCGCCGCGTGGTAGCCCAATGCAGGTGATTGAGTTTTTCGTCCTTGCGCAACGCCAAAAGAGGCGAGCCATTTTTTAAAAAATATTGCAGTTCATCCCAAGTCACATATTCAGGCGAACACAACAAGCGCGACACTGCAAAAGCACCACACGCATTGGCCCAAGTGGCGCAGGTTTCAAGTGGCTCACCTTTCAACCAACCGCGCAGAAAGCCCGACATGAAAGCATCGCCAGCGCCCAGAACGTTATAAACTTCAATGGGAAAGCCTTTGCCGATAATTCCGCCTTCAAGCGATGAAGGAATTGCTGCTGGATAAACCACACATCCCATGGGCCCGCGTTTGAGAACAATCACCCCTTTTGAATAGCTTCGGATGGCGCGCAATGCGGCCAGCGTATCTTCTGTGCCGCCAGCAATATGCACTTCTTCTTCGGTGCCGATGATCAAATCACAATCTGCCAAAATCGATTGTAAATGGGCTGTCACTTTGTCTGATTTAATATAGCGCTCTTCGCCCGCGGCGTGGCCTGCAAGGCCCCATAGATTTGGCCGATAATCAATATCAATGATAATTTTTCTGCCATGGGCTTTGGCAATTGCCATGGCTTTGCGTTGGGCGGCATCAGTGTTGGCTTTGGCAAAATGAGTGCCTGTGACCAACAGTGCGCTTGCCGATAGAACAAATGCCTCATCGACATCATCTGCACACAAGGCTGAATCGGCACAATTGTCGCGATAGAAAATCAATGGAAAAGTTTTATCATTTTCAACAGCCAGCAACACCAGTGCTGTCAGGCGCTGCTCATCTGTAACAATGCCTGTGGTTGAAACACCTTCGCGGGCCATTTGCTCAAGCACAAAGCGCCCCATCTGCTCATCACCCACGCGCGTGATAAGGCCTGCTTTTAAACCCAATCTTGCCGTGCCAATTGCGATATTGCTGGGCGACCCGCCCACAGATTTGGCAAATGAACCAATGTCTTCCAACCGCGAGCCAATCTGTTGGCCATAAAGATCAACCGAACAGCGCCCCATGGTGATCACATCGAGTGCGGGCAATACAGTGCTTTGGCTTGGCATAATGTGTCCTGTGCATAAAATCAAAATGAAACGATAATTCTAATTACAAGTCAAGTTAGAATGTTTATTCTGCTCAAGAATTGTTGCGGCGCTCCGCCACAGCCACCGTCAAAGTCATGGCCAAAGCCAAGGTTGCCGACATGGAGCGAAACCCTTCAAAATGAGACTCTGTCACTTCAAACCAAAGTTTAGCCACCGGCACCAGAGGTGAGAAGGCCGAATCAGTAATCGAAATTACGGGCACACCGCGGGCCGCGGCACTTTGGGCCAGTTTGACGGTTTCAGAGGCATAGGGCGTGAAACTTATGGCCAACATCACATCTTGTTTAGTGGCAAAGCTCACATCTTCTGCGGCCAATCCTCCGGTGGCCCCAATCAATTGGTTCTTGATGGCAAGCTTGCCAAAGGCATAAGACATATAAGACGATATGGGAAACGAGCGCCTCAACCCAACCAGAAAAATGGTATCGGCTTTAGCCAAAAGCTCCACCGCTTTTTCCAATGTTTCACCATCAAGCCTGACGCGCAATTCGCGCAAAGATTTTTCAGCTGATTCTACAAAGCCAGCAAAAATGACTGAAGCCTTATGGGCTTCAACAGACTGTGAGCGCAAATGCGCCAAACGTTCGTCATAAGATAAAACTCTTTCGCGCAGGCGTGATCGAAACACTTCCTGCAACTCAGTAAATCCTTGAAACCCAAAGGCTTGGGCAAAGCGCACCAGCGTTGAAGGTTGCACCAAAGCTTCATCAGCAATCGAAGCCACTGTGCCAAAGGCCATCTCATCTGGGTGTTGCAATGAATATTGCGCCACTTGGCTCAATCGCTTGGGCAAGCTTCCAGCGCGCGCCGATATAATGGCCTTCAGGGCGGGAAAATCACGGGGAATGTCAGTGCTGGTCATAATCTCGTTACAGCACAATGTTTCGTTCCTGCCAAGAAATGGAATATCTATTTCACCGGAATAAAGATCTCAATTTCCTCACGCCCCGCATTGAAAGCCTCGCCATACACTTCAAATTGCGGGCCATAGGCCACTTCAAGCTTGGCCGAATTAAGCCAAGTGTCAAAAATTCGGCCCCATGTTTCTGAAATTTTTTCCAAGGGCCCTTGGTGTAAAAATACCGCTGTTTTGCGTTGTGGAATTTTAAGCACGTGAAGATAGTGAGGAATTTGCCCCTCATCCTTCACCTCAACGGCGGCCATATAATCCATTTTTCCTTTGCCATCAAAGGCATGGCACACACCAAAGGCATTAAAACCAACTTGGCCATCAATCTTGCCAAAGTCTTGCATAAACAAAGCCCATTGTTCTTTCATGCCGGGCTGTGGGCCAATGGCATAGGTGGCGTTGCGCCCTGCAAGAATCATAGGTGGCGTTGTAACGATGCGAATAGGTTGGGCCATAAAATCGGTTTAACCGATTCTTTTATTGCCGCCAAAGGGGCATCTCACACAAAATCGGCTGTTTATGCCGCAATGCTCCAAGTGGCCAACTTTTCTTCATGCAATCCTGTCTCTGGCCATTCATCACCCAAGGCTGAAAGCAAATCCAAACACACCGCTTCAGCAGCACCTGGGCTTTTGGCCAACAGATGCACATGAACTTCGTCACAATCCCGAAAATCAGCCGCATCAAAGCTGGGCATAGCCTTTTCCCAAAATGGCGCAAACCGGCCCACAACAACCGCAATGCGCATCGCGTTTGAACGCTTCACGCCCACATAAACAGCGCCGGGCAACGGCGGGCAATTGTCAGGCTCGTAAACCGAATGAATATAATTTTGGCCAGATGCGCCGCGCCAATACCAGAAGCGCTCTTGCAACTCGTGAGTCTCAGAGGCGGCGGAAAACGAGATGGGTGAACCATGAATGTGCATAGGAACACACATAGAACATAATATGAGAACAAGTCAAGAACTTTTTTCTAAAATCAACCGGTTGGTTATGCTCTCAACACTGTCTTGCAATGTTTTTTGAAATTCTTTGCGGGGCAATCCGGCAGGGATGGCCTTGCCAAATTCAATGACGATTGTTCCGGGATAGCGCAAAAATTTACGCCTTGGCCAAAACAGTCCGGCATTTAAACCAAAGGGCACACAAGGCACATTCAAGCCCGTATAAAGTGCAGCAGCGCCGGGCTTATAGTCTGGCACAGCGCCCACGGGTTTGCGCGTTCCTTCAGGCATAATCACAATCTGGCGTCCACGTGCAATTTCAGCACGGCCCCGCGCAATTAAATCTTTGAGAGATTTGGCCCCACCTGCACGATCAACGCCAATCATCTTAAATTTAAATGCATAAGGCCAGCCATAAATCGGCACATAAAAAAGTTCGCGCTTCAGCACCATGCAGGGGTCGTTGAGCAAAGGTGGAACGGCAAAGGTTTCCCAAGCCGATTGATGCTTGCCCGCCACAATCATCGGCCCATTGACCAAATTTTCTTGGCCACGCACTTCCATTTTAATGTTGCATATGGCGCGCAACATCCAAATTGAAACCCGGCCCCACATTTGTAATGCACGAATGGAATAGATGCGCGGCATGATCAGCGTGGGTGAACCTAAAACCAAAAACACCAGCAACACCAAATAGAACAGAACATTAAAAACAATTGATCGAAACACAATCATCGGCTTTGCCCCAACATGTGGCTCAATGTCAGACGCGACGTTATAACCGCAATCATCGTTGCAACAACAGGCACGGCCAAAAAGGCCACCACATTGTTAATTTGAATGCCGCGCGGCCCAAACACCAATGCCTGGCCCACTTGCGAAAATGTTTCCCCGGTTGTGCTAAGGCCATAGAACGTCACCAATGCAGCGCCAGCACCCACACATCCAGCCAACATGCCCGTTTTCAAAAACTGCCAGTCGTTCAATCGTGCAATAAATCCATTTTGAGCGCCGATCAATTCAAGAACTTCAACCACATTACGATTGGCTTCAAGCACGGCGCGTGCAGCAAAAATCACCAACATAACACTGGCCAAAACAATAAGCCCCAAAACGCCATAGCCCAAGTTCGATAAGAGAGAAGCAGCCCGTGTCAACTCGCTTTCCCAGCGTTGGTGGGTGTCCAAACTCACCCCCTTGGCTGCGTCATTCAAGTTCTTTTCCAACACACCAAAATCTGGCGGTGCCGCCTCATCAAGGGTCACGCGAACAAGTTGGGGAATGGGCAAATCTTCGCCAGTTATTTTGCCAAGCCAAGGCTCTAGCAATTTCAAACTGGCCTGTCGGTCTAAGGGTTCGGCTTTCACAATGCCCGTGGTGGTTGCTAAAACCCGCATGGTTTGTGAAAGCTGCAAGATAGGATCAACATCAGACATGTGGCGCAGCTGCACAGTAACTTCGCGTGATAAACCGTGTGTCCAGTTTTCAACCGCATGGTTGATCAACACCAAAGCGCCAATGGCCAAACTTGCCAGATAACACATCACAGCCATGGTCACCGTTAGCGAGGCCAAAGGGGCAGCGCGCGGCGGAAAAATCGGTGCAGGCTTTTGAAATTCAATCGTCATCAAATATCTTTTACAATGCCATGCTCAAGCCGCAACACTTTGCCTTTTGTTTGGGCAATCAGCTGTTCATCATGCGTGGCCAATAACACGGTTGTGCCCAACCGATTAAGCTCTAAAAACAAGTATAACAGGCGCTTGGCCATGGCGGGGTCAACATTGCCGGTGGGTTCATCGGCCAGCAAAATTTCAGGCTTTGAAACCACCGCCCGGGCAATGGCAACACGCTGTTTTTCACCGCCCGACAAAGTTTCCGGCAATTCATGGGCTTTTTGTTTCAAGCCCACCCAATCAAGAAGATCAATCACATCGCGTTGATAATCTGCTGGCCGCTGGCCCGCAACACGAAGGGGCAATGCCACATTATCAAAAACCGAAAGGTGGCCCACCAATCGAAAATCTTGAAACACCACACCAAGTTTGCGCCTGATCAATGGCAATTGGCGCTTGCTCATGCCCGCCACATCTTCACCAAAAATCAGCGCCTTGCCACGGCTGGGCCGCAACGCCAAAAACAACAACCGCAACAACGTCGATTTGCCAGCACCTGATGCTCCCGTTAAAAAACGAAAGTCTCCCGCCCTCATCGTGAAACTCACGTCTTTTAAAACGTCGTTTCCCTGGCCATAGCGCAACGCCACTGCATTAAGCTCAATCAATCCTCTTGTCCTCTTAACCACCCATTAACCCTGATTGCGCTTAGGCTTAATCCCACAAAGCCCACACCAGCAACCAGACCGAATCAAGGCATAACCCTTTAAACATGATTGTCAGCTGTCCGTCTTGCACCACACGTTATGATCTGGGCACCATGCCGCAAGATGGTCGCGGGCTGAACGTGTCTTGCCGGTCGTGTGGCCACCGCTGGAAAGAGCTGCCGGTGGTTGATCTTGAAGAGTTGCCATCCCGTGCCTTGTCCAAGATTTATGATCCAGCCGATGAACCAGATTTGGACATACGCCATCTTGTTGAAGCGGCAAAAACTGCTCAAGAAAATTTTGCGCTCAAACGCAAAGCCCGATTAAAACGCATCGGCGGATGGGCTTCGCTTGGGGTTTTTGCAACTTTCCCGTTTCTGCTGGCAGCGTTTGTTCCTGAAACCGTGGTTTCAGGCGCCCCCTACACCATCGTGGCCTATCAAAAATTGGGCTATGACATCAACGTCTACGGCCTCAACATCAGTCATATTGAACAACAAAACCGTGAGATTGATGGAAAACAAATTTTGATGATCAAAGGCGAGATCAGCAACCCCACCAACGACATTCGCAAAATTCCATGGCTGCGCTTTGGTCTAAACAATGATCAAGGCCAAGAATTGTATCAATGGACATTGGATACAGCATCGCGGCCCCTGCGCCCCGGTGAAACCACCAGTTTTACCACGCGCGTGGCCGCACCGCCCGAACTGGCGAAAAACTTGCAAATTCGCTTTGCACATTAAGACGAAATCGGGTCAAAGTCATCACTATGAGCAGCATCACCATCGACGGACATCGTATCGACGTTCTATTCACCCAAGATCAAATCGCAACCCGCATCACAAGCTTGGCGGTTGAAATCGCGGCAACTAAACCAAAACGTCTTTTGGTGGTGCCGGTGTTGAAGGGCAGTTTCATTTTTGCTGCAGATCTTATTCGCGCCATGCATCATGCAGGCTTGTCACCAGAAGTTGATTTCATGATTCTGGCGTCTTACCGCGCAGCAACGTCTTCATCAGGCCAAGTGGAAGTGTTGCGCGATATTGAATCGATGGTCAAAGACCGTGATGTGCTGTTGGTTGATGATATTCTTGAATCCGGCCGCACTTTGGCTTTTGCCAAAGACCTGCTGGCCGCGCGCGGTGCCAGCTCTGTCAAGTCGGCGGTGTTGCTGTTCAAACCCGGTCATTTGGCAGCCAGCATCAAAGCAGATTTTTGTGGCTTTGATTGCCCTGATCTTTTTGTCGTGGGCTATGGCATGGATATGGCGCACCAGTTCCGTGAACTGCCCTTTGTTGGCCATGTGGTGAAATAACACTGCGGGCCTTTAATACAGGCCTTTTAACAGCCGATCGATATAAGCTTTTGTAGTGTCATCAAGGCCTTGCTCGTTTGATCGTTCACGTAGCTTTTCCAAAATTTCGCGCGCCCGCCTGATGGCCAATTCAGATGGAACGGCATTTTTGCCCTTGGTAAAATCAGGTTTGCTGGTGCCCGATTGTGGCCGTCCCAAGGGGTCGTTGTCTTGGGTGTTGCCAGCTTGGCCGTCTTGGCCTTGCTCGCCCGCTCTGGCCATTTTGTCTGCAAGTTTGGAAGCGCCCTCTTGCAGTTTTTTCATGGCCTCGCCTTGTTCGCGAAGGGCCTCTTCTTTGCCGCCGCCTTGCAAAGCACCCCGGGCCTTGCCCATGCTTTTGCCAGCTTCGCCCAAAGCATCGCCCGGGCCTTGGCCCATGCCTTTGCCAAGCTTTTCAGCTTGGTCTTTCAGGCCCTGCTGTTTGTCACCCAAGCCCTTGCCGTCTTCACCCATGCGTTGGGTTTCATCCATCAACTTTTGTTGCTTGCTCATTAAATCAGAAAGCGCGTCCATTTGTTCTTGGTCGCCGCCTTGGCCTTTGGCACCTTTTCCGGCCTGGCCGTTTTGACCGGGCTTCAAGCTTTGCAAAAGCTTATTGAGTTCAGCCAACATCTGGGCGGCGGCATCTTTTGAACCATTCTTGGAAAGCTGCTCAATCTTATCCATCATTTTTTGCAAATCTTCAGGTGTCACACCCTTGCCGCTTTGTGGCTTTTGGCTGCCGTCTGCTGATTGCTTCTGCAACTGATCCATCAACTGGTTCATGGCCTCGCGCATTTTGCGCATCAGCTCTTCAATTTTTTCAGGGGGTGCTTTGTCGCGCAGCGCGTTTTCCAACTGTTGTTTTAAAGCTTCAAGTTCAGCGCGCAAATCGGTCAAATGCCCATCTTCCACTTGGGCAATTAACGGCCATAAATCTTGCACAACAGAAACCACATCATCCGTGCCGGTGGCGTTGATGGTGCGGGCTTTTATGTTGACCAAGTTGAGCAGCAAACCTTCTTGGCCCTTAATGTCGGTTGGATAAATCAAAAGCGACGTAAGAATGGTTGAAACATCAGGCACAGCATCGGGTGATAAAATCAACTTCTTGCGCTGCTCAACCAAAGCCTGCGCCAATGATTTTGAAAGGTCGCGCTCAGGCATTTTAAAGCGCACAGGCGCTGTTGATACTCTATGGCCCGCACCGTCTGTGGCCGTTAAAACAATTTCAGCATAAAAGCCGGCCCAAGCATGGCCCGCCAAATCAGCCGTCGATGTTTGTTCTAATGATTTGGCATTGGGCTTTTGCAATGCAATTTTAAAAATCGGCGGATCGTATAAAAATATGCCATTGCCTTCAAAGCCAGTGCCGCCTTCTTGCTCGTCCGCCAAAGAAATTTCGGCGGTGACTGATTTCACGCCATAGTCATCAGAAGCATTCCACTTCACTTCCAATTGTCCCAAACCTTGGGCCTTGGGTTCGCCCACCAGCGCAATTTTTGGCGCTTCATCAGCAATCAACGATAAGGGATAAGAAGCAAGTTCATTTTCCCCATCCATCACTTTAACCGTAACCGGACGATCCAAGTTCAACTCACTTTGAAAGCCCTGCTCGTTGGTTTCGGTTTTCACTTGGGCCAATGTAACCGGTGTGTTTTGGCCTAAAGCAAAAATCTCAATATGTGGCTTTGCAGCGTTTTGAAGATGCACATTCAACACCGCATTGTTCGGTGTTAAAATTTCGGTTTGTGATTTTAATTTTTCCATCATCGCCGGCGATGATAAAAGCAAGGGTGCCTTGCCCGTATAGGCCGGCGCTTTCAACCATGCGTCAAGAACGATGGGCTTGGCAGCAACAGGGCTGGCAAAATTAAACGCCTGTTTGAAGTTAGAACCAAGATCACCCGTTCCCAACACCAGCGCCACCAATGCCGCCATCAGGGCTGGCAGGCGCAAGGCTTGCGGATCAAAATTCCGCCACTGTGATTGCGGCGCAGCAAGCTTAACATGGTCCAACGCCGCAAGGCTGCGCCGCTTATGTTCTTGCCAAATTTCAGTGTTTGAAGATTCGGCCGCTAATTCATCATCAAGGCTTGAGGTTTCGCGATGTTTCAGATTGCTGTGTGTTTCAAGTGCGCGCATGGCCTGCAAGCGCGTGGGGCTTTGCAATGTTGCAACACATTTCAAACTGTAAACCAAAGCCGCACCAAGCAACGCCAAAACAATCAAAGGCAGCGGCGGCGTCAAAAGGTTCAATGCGCCCGAAGCTATGGTGGAAAGCAATACCAACGCTGTGATCATGGGCCAGTGCAATGCCGCCCACAGCCTTTCCCAAAGCAACGCCAAGCGTTGCAGGCGAATTTTCGCGTTGAGTGGTAACATCGGAATCATACGCTTTGCTTATAGCAGCATTTCGGCAAGAAAATGACTATTCCTGCCACGGCGCGATTTGGTCGAGGCCCAGCAATTCTTCATAGGTTTGGCGCGGGCGAATGATGGCCCATTGATCATCCTTCACCAGAACTTCAGCAATCAGCGGCCTTGTGTTGTAAGTGCCAGATTGCACGGCCCCATAGGCCCCCGCCGTCATCACCGCCAACAAATCGCCGGGGCCAACATCGGCAACCCGCCTGCCCTTGGCCAGATAATCGCCCGTCTCACATACAGGCCCCACAACATCAGCCTCGATGGCGTGTTCATTGCGGGCTTCTTCCACTGCCAAAATTTCATGATAGGCGTCGTATAACGTGGGGCGGATTAAATCATTCATCGCACCATCTTGAATGATGAAATGCTTGCCCTCATTTTCCTTTTTATAAATGACACGCGTCACCATAATCCCGGCATTGCCCACAATCAGCCGGCCCGGCTCCATCATATATTTCAGGCCCAAGTGCCCCAGTGTGCGTTTCACCATGGCTGCATATTCATCAGGGTGTGGCGGCACATCATTGGTGCCACGATAAGGCACGCCAAGCCCGCCGCCCAAATCAAGATGGCGAATGGCATGGCCGTGGGCTTTCAACGTGGCCACCAATTCCGCCATCAATTTGAAAGCTTGCTCAAAGGGCGCCAGTTCGGTGATCTGGCTGCCAATATGCATATCAACACCCACCACATCAATATTGGGCAAGGCCGCGGCGCGGGCATAAACCTCAGGCGCTTTGATATAAGAAATTCCAAACTTATTATCCGCCTTGCCCGTGGTAATTTTGGCATGGGTTTTGGCATCGACATCAGGGTTCACCCGAATGGAAACTGAAGCGCGCTGGCCCACGCGCTGGGCCACTTCGCTCAGCAATTCCAATTCAGCCTCTGATTCAACATTGAAACAGGCAATGCCCTCGCGCAAAGCCAAGGCCATTTCCTTGGCGGTTTTGCCAACACCTGATAACACAATTTTACGGGCCGGAACCCCTGCGGCCAAAGCGCGGCGAAGCTCGCCTTCAGACACAACATCCATGCCCGCGCCAAGCTTTGCCATGGTTTTAATCACAGCCTGATTGGAATTGGCCTTCATGGCATAACAGATTAAATGTTCCGTGCCCTGAAAAGCCTCGTCCAAAACTTTAAAATGGCGCTCAAGTGTGGCGGTTGAATAGCAATAAAACGGCGTGCCCACTTCTTCTGCAAGGGTTTTTAAATTCACGTCTTCAGCATGAAGCACGCCGTGTTTATACGAAAAATGATGCATCAGTTCACAACCGTTGAAGCTTTAGAAGGGGCCACCGGATCACCACGAACCCCACAGGCGCAAAGTGCGCAAAGACACAAAGCAATCAGCAAAAGTTTTTTCATGCGCGTTTTCCTTTGAGAGTTTTCAACCAGCGTTTGGCCTCGCGTTTCACATTGCTGGGGGCTGTGCCGCCAAATGATGTGCGTGATTTTGCCGAAGCTTCAACGCTGAGAACTTTAAACACCGATGCATCAATTGCTCCGTGTACAGATTGCATTTCTGTCAGGGATAATTCCGACAGTAACACATTTTTTTTCTCAGCCAGCGCCACAATGCGGCCTGTGACATGATGGGCATCACGAAACGGCATCTTCAATTTTTGCACCAGCCAATCTGCCAAGTCGGTGGCCGTGGCATAGCCAGAATTTGCTGCGGCCAACATGTTCGGCTTATTGGGTTCTAAATCACGCACCATTCCGGCCATGGCAGCAATCGCCAACGCCATATTATCCAGCGCATCGAAAGTTTGTTCTTTGTCTTCCTGCATGTCTTTTGCATAGGCCATCGGCAAGCCCTTCATCATCACCGCAAGCGCTGTGAAGGCGCCCAAAATACGGCCAGGCTTGGCACGTACTAGTTCTGCCGCATCTGGGTTACGCTTTTGCGGCATGATCGATGATCCGGTGGTGAACTTGTCCGAAAGTTTCACAAACCGAAATTGCGCCGAAGACCAAATGACAATTTCCTCGGCCAACCGTGACAAATGGATGGAACAAATGGTGCAGGCCGATAAAACTTCCAAGGCAAAATCCCGCGCTGAAACGCCATCAAGCGAGTTGCGCATGGGGCCGTGAAAGCCAAGGTCTTTTGCCGTCATGGCCCGATCAATCGGATATGATGTGCCAGCCAAGGCGGCACTTCCAAGGGGGCTTTCGTTCAAGCGTTTGCGCGCATCAGCAAAACGGCCCAAATCGCGTGACAACATTTCCACATAGGCCAAAAGATGGTGGCCAAAGGTGACAGGCTGGGCTGATTGCAAATGCGTAAACCCCGGCATCAAAGTTGCGGCATTGGTTTCAGCTTTTTCCGCCAAGGCAAGCATCAAATCGGCCACGCCCTCAGAAATTTGGTCAACGGCATCACGCACAAACAATCTGAAATCTGTGGCAACCTGGTCATTGCGTGAACGCGCAGTGTGTAAACGCCCCGCAGCCTCACCAATCAACTCTTTCAAGCGGCTTTCAATGTTCAGATGAATATCTTCCAACGCGGCTGAAAATTGAAACTTGCCTGCATCAATCTCGGCCTTGATGTCGTTCAAACCCTTGGTGATGGCAGCGGCATCGGCCTTGGTGATAATGCCCTGTTTGGCCAACATTGCCGCATGGGCCTTGGAACCGGCAATATCTTGGGCATATAAACGCTGATCAAAATGAATTGATGCATTAATTTCCGCCATTATG
>JAYUHQ010000116.1:0-2065 GCA_043766895.1 Aestuariivirga sp. | reverse complement strand
ATATACCAACTGCGCAAGTCTGGCTCATCAGCATCGATAAAAATTGAAAAGTCAAAAAAGTCTGACGTGTTGGGAATGCCGCGGCCATCGCGTGGTGGGCGGCCTGTTTGCAATACGTTGATCCCTTCCACAATCAAAATGTCGGGTTGGTCAATCAACTGCGTTTTGCCGTGCAACACGTCATACGTTAAATGAGAATAAAGCGGGGCTTCAACATCCGGTTCGCCTGATTTTATTTGCGACATGAAACGCAAAATATTGGGAAGATCATAGCTTTCGGGAAAGCCCTTGCGGCCCATTAAGCCATCACGTTCAAGAATAGCATTGGGCAGAAGAAAGCCATCCGTTGTTATAAGATCAACTTTGGGCGTTGATGGCCAGCGTGAAAGCAGCCGGCGCAAAATGCGCGCCGTGGTGCTTTTGCCGCCAGCCACGCTGCCCGCAACGCCAATCACATAAGGCACTTTCAAATCATGCCGATGCAAAAACATGTTGGACGCATTGAAAAGTTTCTGGCTGGCCTGAACATAGAGATTAAGCAGGCGAGAAAGCGGTAAATAGATTGCCTCAACCTCATCAAGGTCAATGCGATCATTTAAGCTGCGTAATTCATCAAGATCTGCATGGGTCAACGTCATTGGCGTATCTTCGCGCAATGCCGCCCAATCATCACGGCCAAACCGCCGGAAGGGCGAGACTTCCCTTGCGAGATCTTCCTCAATATCAACCATTGCGATTGGCTTTTTCTTCAAGGCCTGAAACACCTTCACGCTTTTCCAAAACCGCCATCACATCAGCCAACGAAACGCCTGTTGATTGTAACAATACCAGCAGGTGATAAAACACGTCTGCTGCTTCATTGGCCGTATTGGTTTTGTTGTTCAACACAGCAGCCATGGCCAATTCGAAGGCTTCCTCACCAAATTTCTTGGCACATTTTTCAGGGCCGCCCTGCAATAGTTTTGCGGTGTAGGAACTTTCTTTGGGCTGGTCTTGGCGCGATGCGATAGTGGCTGCCAATTTTTCCAATGTGGTCATGGCGTCATCCTCATAGCAATTCCGGCCTTGGCCATATAGGCCTTGGCTTGGCCAATGGTGAAAGTTCCAAAATGAAAAATTGAAGCAGCCAAAACCGCAGTGGCATGGCCATCACGAATGCCCTCAACCAGATGATCTAATGTGCCAACGCCGCCAGAAGCAATGACGGGAATTGAAACAGCATCCGCCACGGCGCGGGTGAGGGCCAAATTAAATCCCTTGCCAGTGCCATCGCGGTCCATTGATGTCAGCAATATTTCACCAGCCCCCAAGCTTGTCACTTGCTTGGCAAAATCAACCGCATCGATGCCCGTTGCGTTGCGCCCGCCATGGGTGAAAATTTCAAATTTTCCAGGTGATGTTTCCTTGGCGTCTATGGCCACAACAATACATTGCGAACCGAATTTCTCTGCCGCTTCTTTCACAAATTGTGGATTGGCAACCGCCGCGGAATTGATTGAAACTTTATCAGCGCCCGCAAGAAGCAAATTGCGAATATCATCAACTTTGCGAACCCCGCCACCAACAGTCAACGGCATGAAACATACCGCTGCGGTGCGTTTGACCACATCCAACAACTGCCCGCGATTTTCATGTGTGGCCGTAATATCCAAAAAGCAAAGCTCGTCAGCGCCTGCCGCATCATAGGCCCGCGCGGCTTCAACCGGGTCGCCTGCATCGCGCAGATCCACAAAGTTAACGCCCTTAACAACGCGCCCATCTTTCACATCAAGGCAGGGGATCACCCGCATTTTCAACATTATCGGCCTCCTGAAACGCGCAAGGTTGTGCCTGTTACATAAGATGATTTTTCACTGAGCAGAAACAAAATGGCCTGTGCAATTTCTTCGGCTTTGCCAATGCGCTTCATGGGAATTGTAGGGCGAATGCGTTCAACACGCGCTTGATCACCAGTGGAACGCGCGTGGATTTCTGTATCAATCATGCCGGGCACAACAGCGTTCACGCGAATTCCCTCTTCGGCAACTTCTCGGGCAAGCCCAAAGGTTAAGCTTTCAACCCCGCC
>JAYUHQ010000115.1:0-2068 GCA_043766895.1 Aestuariivirga sp. | reverse complement strand
ACACGGTAGTGCTTTTTTCGTTTGATCCGGTCCAACAGATTTTTAAGGTAGAGAAAAGGCCCTATGCCTACAATCAACCAGCTTATCCGCAAGCCACGCCTTGCACCGACATACCGGAACAAAGTTCCAGCGATGCAAGCTTGTCCGCAAAAGCGCGGCGTTTGCACACGCGTTTACACAACAACACCGAAGAAGCCGAACTCTGCGCTTCGTAAGGTGGCCAAGGTTCGTTTGACCAATGGCTTCGAAGTTGTGAGCTATATTCCAGGCGAAGGCCATAACCTTCAAGAGCACAGCGTGGTTATGATCCGCGGCGGCCGTGTGAAGGATTTGCCAGGCGTTCGCTATCACATCATCCGCGGCGTCTTGGATACACAAGGCCTGCCAAAGCGTCGTCAGCGTCGTTCGCTGTATGGCGCGAAGCGTCCGAAGTAAGGGGATCAATTTATGTCTCGTCGTCACAGTGCAGAAAAGCGCGTTATCAATCCAGATCCTAAGTTTCATGATCTGATTGTTTCGAAATTTATGAATAACCTTATGGTTCAGGGCAAGAAATCAGTTGCTGAAGGCATCGTTTATAGTGCGTTTGACATCGTTCAAGCCAAAACCAAGAACGACCCTGTTCAATTGTTCCATCAGGCGTTGCAAAACGTTGCTCCCGCCATTGAAGTGCGTTCGCGCCGCGTTGGTGGTGCGACATACCAAGTGCCAGTCGAAGTTCGTACGGAACGCCGCCAAGCATTGGCGATCCGTTGGATCATTACTGCTGCTCGCGGCCGCAATGAAAAGACGATGGTTGAACGTTTGTCTGCTGAATTGCTGGATGCTGGCAACAACCGTGGTACGGCTGTGAAAAAGCGCGAAGACACACATAAGATGGCCGAAGCTAACCGCGCTTTCAGCCATTATCGTTGGTAAGAGATTTAGAAATTATGGCACGCACGCACGCACTTGAAGACTATCGTAACTTCGGCATCATGGCTCACATCGATGCTGGCAAAACGACGGCTACTGAACGGATTTTGTATTATTCCGGCAAAACCCATAAAATCGGTGAAGTGCATGATGGCGCTGCCACCATGGATTTCATGGAGCAAGAGCAAGAGCGTGGCATTACAATTACTTCTGCCGCCACCACTACAACATGGAACGGCAAGCGCCTGAACATTATTGATACGCCTGGCCACGTTGATTTCACCATTGAAGTTGAACGTTCACTTCGTGTGCTTGATGGCGCGGTTTGCGTTCTCGATTCCAACCAAGGTGTAGAACCGCAAACAGAAACAGTTTGGCGCCAAGGCGACAAATATGCGGTTCCGCGCATCGTGTTCTGCAACAAGATGGATAAAACTGGCGCTTCGTTTGAGCAGTGCTTGAAAGATATTAAAGAACGTTTGGGCGCACGTGCTGTTCCTATTCAGCTGCCAATCGGCGCTGAAGCCAATTTCAAGGGCATCGTTGATCTGGTGCGTATGAAGGCCGTTGTTTGGGATAATGAAGAGCTTGGCGCTTCGTTCCATGACGAAGAAATTCCTGAAGATATGGTGGCAGCTGCTGAACAAGCGCGTGCTGAAATGATCGAAGCTTGCGCTGAACTTGATGATGCAGCAATGAATGATTATCTCGAAGGTAAGCCTATGGCCAACGAGACCATTAAGCGCCTTCTTCGCAAAGCTGTTTTGAACGCTTCGTTCTTCCCCGTGCTGTGTGGTTCAGCATTCAAGAACAAGGGCGTTCAGCCTTTGCTTGATGCAGTGTGTGATTATCTGCCTTCACCTTTGGATCGTCCGGCCATTAAGGGCATTGATGTTAAGACCGGTGGCGAAACAACTCGCCCATCGTCTGACACTGAGCCTTTGGCTTTGCTCGCATTCAAGTTGATGGATGACCAATATGGCATTCTGACTTTCTGCCGCATTTACTCTGGCGTTTTGGCCAAGGGAACATCGCTGCTGAATTCTACACGCGATAAAACAGAACGCGTTGGCCGCATGGTTCTGATGCACGCCAACAACCGCGAAGAAATTGCTGAAGCCCATGCAGGCGACATCGTTGCTCTCGTTGGTTT
>JAYUHQ010000114.1:0-5606 GCA_043766895.1 Aestuariivirga sp. | reverse complement strand
CCAACCGGGTAATTTCAGCCAGATCAGATGGCGAGTTGAACGTGCCATAGATCGTGCCCAGAATATTCACCCGCGGGCGCTCACCTTCCACTTTTGGTTTGCGTGTGGTGGCATTTTTTTTCTTGGCACCAAATTCTGTCCACAACCACATCAAGGCCCGATCAGCACATTGCCATTGATCTTCATCAATCGTGCGCGGCAAAAAGCGCTGAATGCCGGTTCCTTGCGGGGTGACACCGCCACCGATCATTTCGGCGATGGAGCCTGTGACAACGACAGATGGCAAGCCAGGATCAAGCGTTTTATGGGCGCGGCGCATGGCACCTTCCGTGCCGTGTTGGCCCAGTTCTTCTTCACCAAGGCCGGTGACAACGATGGGAAGTTCATGCGGCGGCAAAGCGTCTGTGTAATGCAATACGGATGTGACGGGCAGGTTTTCGCAGCCCACTGGGCCATCGATAATGACCTGCAAACCTTTAATAGCGGCGAACACGTAAACTGCGCCCCAATATCCACCTGCTCTGTCGTGATCAAGAACCAGCATGTTATTTGCCCACCGATTCTTCAGACTTGGCTTTGGCTGCCAACATGCCCGCATATTTCTTTTTAAACTCTGGCCGATCAACTGGCACATCGCGCCAAATGCCTGAAGCGTGGCCTGAACCCACACCTTCAAAAAAGTTGCTCATCGCATCAAAGCGATGTTGATTGCCAATGGCGGCCATGATCACTTGTTGAAGTGAGCCTGCACCCGCTGGGCCCATCAAAGGCCGCGCGGAAATCAAATTGGTGAAATAAAGCGATGGAATGGAAAGGGCTTTGGCTTTTTGCACCACAGGTGTTGTGCCGATTGCCAAATCTGGCTTGTGATCAAGCATGGCCGCAATATCATTTTCCAGCGATGCCCTGAATTGCACGTGAACGCCACGTTCTTCCAGCCAGATGCGATCTGGATCAGACCATGCTGTGCGTGGGCAAGCGGTTCCCACATAAGGAACATCAGCACCGCTTTCGATTAACAGACGGGCCACCAGAAGTTCAGAGCCTTCATAGCCGGAAAGCGTGATGCGGCCTTTGATGGGCTTTGCTGCAAGGGCACCTTTGATGGCGGGCAAAATGGCATTTTGAGCAGCAGCGCGGGCTTCAGCAGAAATGCCACAGGTTTTGCCGATGGCTTCTAACCAATCAGCCGTGCCGTCATATCCAACGGGGGCAGAGCCCACCACGCTGCGGCCCGCGGCTTCAAATTCGCGGATGCTGGCGGTGTAGAACGGATGAATTGCGGCCACGGCGGCGCAATCAAAGGCGGCAAACAATTCGCGCCATTCGCGTGTGGGCACCACAGGGCCAGCGGCCAATCCCATGGGCGCCAACATGCGGCCAATCATAATCGGATCCACCGGAAACATTTCGCCCAACATGGTGATGGTGGGCAATTCAGATTTGGTTTTTGGGCGCGCCACGGGGCCAGAGCGAATTTCACTGGCAGCATATTTCAACATGGCACCAGAAAGAACATCTTTGGCTTCTGCATGGGTGGGCACACCAAAACCCGGAACATCAATGCCAATGATGCGAACGCCGTTTATTTCTTTGGGCAATAATTGCAGCGGAACGCCAGAAGCCGTGGGCACACAAAGATTGGTGATTATGATGGCATCATAATCTTCAGGCTTGGCCATGGCAAAAACCGCTTCACGAATGTCTTCAAACAGTTTGCCTGTGACCAGTGTTTCAGAGTTGAAAGGCACATAGCCAACACTGCGTTTTGCGCCATAAAAATGCGAGGTGAACGTTAGGCCATAAACACAACAGGCTGAGCCTGAAAGAATTGTCGCTGTGCGACGCATCCTGAGGCCGACGCGCAGTGAACCAAAAGCCGGGCACATGCTTTGGGGCTGGTCATGCGGGCCCACTGGATAATCTTTAGCATATTGTTCCAGTGTTTCAGACTTACCGGCTTTGGCTGCTGCTTCACGCAATTCAACTTTATTATTGCATGCGCCTTCGGAAGTTGATGCAACAGGTGTTGCTGGCGCTTCTGGCGCTGGCATTTTTCCTGTTGTGTCAATCACTGTTGTCATTGCCTTCAAACCGTTTCGTAAATAACTTCGAGTGAGGTTTTTTGCGTCAGCGTTCCGCCGCACATATCTTCTTGGCTTGCGGGTTGCAGAACCACATTGCGGCCTGTCACATCACTGGAGAACAGGCCAAGCAGGCCATCTTGCGTCAATGGTGTGGGCCGCATGGGTTGGGCTTCACCCACATTAATGGCCAGCATTTCAAACAATGGCCCCCACTCACTGGTGTTGGTTCCGATGATTTCATAATTTGCAGATTTTTTGCGAATATCATCATTCGCAGGGATGGATGCTAAAACCGGAATGCCAACTTTTTCAGCAAAGGCTTGCGCCTCTCCGGTGCCGTCATCCTTATTGATCACAATTCCGGCCACGCCAACATTACCGCCCAGTTTGCGGAAATATTCAACGGCTGAACACACGTTGTTGGCCACATAGAGTGATTGCAGATCGTTTGATCCTACCACGATTACCTTCTGGCACATATCGCGCGCGATGGGCAGGCCAAAGCCGCCACACACCACGTCGCCCAAGAAATCCAGCAACACATAATCAAAGCCCCATTCATGGAAGCCTAACTTTTCGAGAAGTTCAAAGCCGTGAATAATGCCGCGCCCGCCACAACCGCGCCCCACTTCAGGGCCACCCAGTTCCATGGCGAACACACCATCGCGCTTGAAGCACACGTCGCCAATTTTAACTTCTTCGCCCGCAAGTTTTTTCTTGGCCGAAGTTTCGATAATGGTGGGGCAGGCTTTGCCACCGAACAGAAGTGATGTTGTATCGCTTTTGGGGTCACAGCCAATCAACAACACGCGCTTGCCAGATTGGGCCATCATGTAAGAAAGATTGGCCAACGTGAAGCTTTTGCCAATGCCGCCCTTGCCATAAATGGCAATGACTTGCGTTTCTTTTTTAATTTCACCTGTGTGCACAGGATCAGGCTCGATGGCTGCTTCAGCTTTCAATTGCTCTGCGTCCGTCAAGAAATTGTGGTTGAATGAATTCATTGAAAACTTCTCCAATCCAGCACCATTTTCAGACACTCGATGTTGTGAAATGCAGTTTCATAAGCAGTGGACGCATCACCAGCGGCGCTGTGATGTGTAATAAGGCCAGCAAGGGAAAGTTTGCCGCTGGCCACAAGATCTAGAGCGCCGGTTAAATCCTTCGGCTCCCATTGGGCCGCAATGCGAATTGAAGCCTCACGCATAAATGCTGGTGGGAAAATGAAATGAAGGGGTGCAGCATAAAAGCCTGCCAAAATAACTTCGCCGCGCTTGGCAAGATGAGACATACAGCGATCAAGAATGTTTGTGTCGCCACTGGCATCAACGATGCAGGCATAATCTTTGCGCGTGTCAGCTGCGGGATCAATAACAGTGTAGCCCATTGACCCGCTTTGGCGATCAGCATTGGTTTCCCACACCGTTGGTGTGCCACCCAAGGCGATTGTGATGCGGGCTATCAATCGGCCCACAACGCCATGACCAATAATCAGTTCAGGCAATTTGCCCAACACCACAGCGTGGTGCGCCGTGGCAGCCAATGCCAGCAACGTGCCATTTTCGCCAAGAGACTCATCAATCTTCACCAGCTTTTGAGGGGCAATGGCTATGCGGCTTCCAGCACCGCCGAAAAGTCCACGCACCGCGCCATAACAATTGGCACCCGGCACATAAACCAAATCACCCTCAGAAAGGCCGCTGTTTGCGGGAGCATGAGAAACCCGGGCCACGGTTTCATAACCCGGCACCAAAGGATAACCCATGCCCGGAAAGGCCGGCATGTCACCGGTCCAAAGCAAGCGCTCTGTACCGGTGCTGATGCCGCTAAAGTTCACATCCACAATGGCGTGGGGTCCATCAGGCGGAACCAACGGAAGGGATTGAAGGGCCAGATGACCGGGAGACGTAAATACAACGGCTGTTGTGTTAATCATTGGTTTCCTCCCTTCCCCGAAAGGCAATATGAGTCTCATTTTTAAGACTTCTTATTGTGTAAGCTTAACTTGACACTATTAAATGTCAATGTCTTTTTACAGCTTTTTGTCAGACAATGTGGAAAGTCATCAGACCGCTGATCAGCGGCATGTGGGTCGCCCAAGTTTTAGAGCGTCCAAAACCAGCCTTGGCGGCGATTGCGGTGATTTCGGCGGGGCTTCGCGTGCGGCCCTGCCCCATGGCGGCAAAATAGAAATTGAAATAAGCGTCTGTCACTTTGGCATTGGCTTTGTTGCCGGCAAAAGGTTCGGCAATCAGCAAAGTGGTTGCTGGCGAACTTGCGTTACGAATGGTGCCCAAGATGTTTAAAACCGCATCATCATTATGATCATGCACCACACGGATGAGCGAGATTAAATCCATGCCCAAAGGCAATGGCCCCACTCGAAAATCACCGCTATGCAATATCAAACTAGGCTTGCCCGCGGCCAATTTTACCACGCCGGGCAGATCGAACAGATTGAGTTTCAGGTTTGGATAGTGTTGACCAACCACTTCTAAAAAAGCGCCGGAGCCGCCGCCCACATCGAGGATATTTTTGTGCTTACTGAAATTGTAGGTGCCAAGAATTTGCGCTGCCACTGCTTGTTGGGAAGCGGCCATCAGCTCGGAATAGGCGCTTTTGTCTGACTCACCATCCGCATAGGTCCAATAGCTTTGCAAGCCATGGGGCGAAGATTTGCCTTGCAACATGGCTACCGGATCTTCCAAATCGCGATAGAAATATTTATGGTGTTCAACAAACCGCATAATCCAAGGTTGGCCCAACAGGGCCGCACCTTGCGCGCCCAGAACCACCAGAGAATGATCAAAGGCCAAAATATCCAAAGCCACTGCGGCGCGAACCAGAACGCTGGTTTTATTTTCGTCCAATCCAATTTTTGAACCGAGATCATCTATCGAAATTCCGGCTTGCCCCACATGTTCAAGCACGTGCAAAGACACGCAGGCATAAAGCACCTGCGAATATGAAAAACCTGCCAAAAGGTTGAATAACTCGCGTGATTTGGCTCGCGCTACCGGCCTTGTGAATGGAAAACGTTGCGCAAAAGTCAGAAACTTCGGGTCTGCCAAAAGGCGGTTGCGAAATCGCAGAAGAAAACTAGGCAGCGCCACGGTGAAGCTGTTTTGGCACCATGGCGCGCGACACAGCCACAATCTGTTGGCCCAACGCTTGGCGCCCGGGGCAATCAGGAATAGCCTCAACCACGCGCGTTAATAAATTATCCAAATGCTGTTCAGCACCTTCAAAACCAAGGGTAGACACCATGTTGGGCAGGCCATGGGCTGCGTCTTGCCCGGTGGGTTTACCGATCTCGCCTGAGATGCCAGCAACGTCGCGCAAGTCATCAGCCACTTGGAAGGCCTCACCAATTAACATGCCCAGGTGTTGCCAAGGCTTGTGGTCGCGGCCCGCGGCCAATGCGCCTGCCATGGTGCAGGCGGCAAACAACGCACCGGTTTTGGCGCGTTGGTAATTTACCAAATCCATGCTGTCTTCACATTCCCAGGCTTGGCCCGC
>JAYUHQ010000113.1:0-5611 GCA_043766895.1 Aestuariivirga sp. | reverse complement strand
GGAGTGACAGTTCCTCTGATGCTTAATTCCTGTCGCGCGTGGGGTTTCCCAACGCTCTTCTCATAGCCACTCTAAATAACAGTGGCAAACCGCGATGGTTCATCCCACGCGCTTCCCTTCTTCTCCCTCGTTTCGAACGCCACGAAACTACTCTAGGCGAAGCTATGTCTAAACAAACGCCTCAACAATTTTGGGGCGGCCCAGCATATAGGCATCGCACACCATTTGCAGCGGCCGCACATCGGTGTCGCTCTTTCCGGATTTCAGCAATTCGGCAAAGCGGGCATAGATCATTTCATATTCTTCCATCGGCGCTTCCATAATGGTCTGGCCGTTGATTTCTAAAATCGTTCCGCCCTTTTTCAGAAACAGCGCGTTGCCATCTTCCGTGGTGATTTCAATTTCCCAAGTTTGTTCACCAGTTTGACGCCAATCAAAATCGGCGCTCAAATCGGCCTTGCGCGCATCGGCATATTTAAAGTGAATTTGCGCGGCAATAGGCGTGGCCTTGTTGGCGGGCACTTCAATTGTGGCATCGGCCACATAAAACGGTTCGGGCATGATCTTCGTCACAATTGAAAGCGCGTTGATGCCCGGATCAAACACACCAAAGCCGCCCGGTTCCCAAATCCATTCTTGGTTGGGGTGCCAACGCCGCACATCTTCGCGCCATGTTACTTTCAACGCCGAAACGCGCCGTCCAATCAAAAATGCTTTGGCTTGATCAACCGCCTGATTATAGCGCGAATGCCAAGTGGCATAAAGCACGCGCTTTTTGGCCAAGGCATAATGCATCATCGCAAACATTTCGCCCAAGGTTGGCGTGGGCGGCTTTTCAATCAACACATGATAGCCCGCATCCAGCGCCTGTTGCGCCATGGCCAGCCTCACTGAAGGGGGCGTGCACAGCGCCACAGCATCAATTGAGATATTGCTTTTGATTAACCCTTCAAGTGTTTCAAAACATGGAATATTATCAATTTTGCTGTTGCGGCTTACGCCCGCCACCAGTTGAAATTCAGGGTTTTTGGCAATGCAGGGCAAATGTTGGTCATGGGCAATCTTGCCAAGGCCAACCACGGCGATTTTGAAAACCATTTTCGAACTCCTATTTCAAAGCGCGGTTGAGCGAACCCAACAGCGCATCCACTTCTGCGGCGGTATTATAGTGGGCCAGCCCCACGCGCAACACACCGCCTTGGTCCATCAGCCCCATGGCGTTGATAGTTTCCAACGCATAGTTATGGCCAGACCAGACGAAGATGTTTTCAGCCGCAAAGTGTTTAGCCAGCCCTTTGGGGTTCACATTATCAACGGTGAAAGACACCGTTGGCACGCGGCGGTGCATGGCATTGGCCGAGGTTATGCCGCGCACGGTTAGACCTTTAACTTTGAGCAAACCTTCGATCAATTGCAGGGTTATGCCGTGCTCATAGTGGGCCAGATTATCCCAAGCAGATTTCAAGGTGGCGGCGCGGCTGGTGCCTTGGCCAAATTGTGCTAGATATTCAATCGCACCCAAACACCCCGCCATGCCTTCGTGGCTTAAGGTGCCAGTTTCAAATTTGTCGGGCAGGGCCTCACCCACGGGGCGCACTTTATAGCCAAAGGTTTCCTGCAGCAGAGATTTCCTGCCCCACAAAATGCCTTGGTGAGGGCCAAACCATTTATAGGCCGATGACACTACAAAATCAGCATTCAGGCTTTGCACATCAATAAAATAATGCGGCGCAAATTGAACAGCATCAAGATAAACAATCGCACCAGCGGCTTTGGCTTGTTTGGCAAAATGGGCCACATCATTCACCGTGCCGGTGCAATTTGATGCCATGCCCATGGCCAGCACTTTGGTTTTGCTGGAAAGCACCTTGGTTAGCGCATCGGCGGGAAACTCATAAGTTTCAGGATCAAAATCCATCCAACGCACAACCAGGCCCAAATCATCGGCAAGCAATAACCAAGGGGCGATATTGGCATCATGATCCATGCGGCTGAGGATGATCTCATCACCCTTTTGGAAGCGTTTGCCCAAGCAGCGCGAAAAATGCAGCGTTAGCGTTGTCATATTTTGGCCGAAGATAATTTCCTCTGGCGTTGAGGCATTGTAAAAATCAGCACAGGCTTGGTGCGCTTCTGCAACCAAGTGCGACGCATCAAGAGTTGTTTTGAAATAGCCGCCCAGATTGGCGTTTTTGTGGATGAGGCAATCAACCGTGCGATCAATCACCTGTTGGGGCACCTGGGTTCCGGCGGGGTTATCGAAATAAACGCGGGGCTTGTCTTGATCTTGAAGGGCCAAAGCCGGAAATTGGCGGCGCGCCGCATGAACATCAAAGTGCTGGTTCAAATTTCTCTCCCATGGCCTTTAAACATAGCCCTTGCAGTTGCTTGCCTCATCCGTCGTAATCGGGCAAGTGAATGTCGCTGGGTGTTTGAAATTTTTAACCATCCGGCTCTAAGTTACAGGCACAGTCTGATGGAGTTACCCGATGAGCGATTCTGGCGATCTTGATCTCAATTCTTTGAATGACGAAGAGCTTGTTCAACAAATTCACGACGATCTTTATGATGGTTTGAAAGAAGAGGTTGAACAGGGCGTTCACATTCTTCTTGGCCGCAACTGGTCGCCCTACAAAACTTTGACCGAAGGCCTTGTTGAAGGCATGCGCATTGTGGGCGTTGATTTCCGCGATGGTATTTTGTTTGTGCCGGAAGTTTTGCTTGCCGCCAATTCAATGAAAGCCGGCATGGCAATTTTGCGCCCCTTGTTGATTGCAACAGGTGCGCCGCGCTTGGGCAAAATGATTATCGGCACGGTTAAGGGCGATATTCACGATATTGGCAAAAATCTTGTGGGCATGATGATGGAAGGCGCTGGTTTTGAAGTGATCAACCTTGGCATCAACAACCCGGTTGAAAATTATTTGAAGGCCATTGAAGAACATGAGCCTGATATTGTTGGCATGTCGGCACTTCTCACGACAACAATGCCTTATATGAAAGTTGTGATCGACACGATGAAGGAAAAAGGCATTCGTGATGATTATATCGTTCTGGTGGGTGGCGCGCCCCTGAATGAAGAATTTGCCAAGGCTGTTGGTGCAGATGCTTATTGCCGTGATGCAGCCGTGGCGGTTGAAACTGCCAAAAGCTTTATGGCCCGCAAGCATAACCAAATGGCCACGGCACAATAAAAAAGCGCTGGCCGGGGCCAACGCTTTTCTTGAAAATGTGGGTGCCTTTTAAGGGGCACCCAAATTCTATTACTTACCAGAAGTAACGTGGCCTGCGAGCGAGCCGAACTTGCCGGTGATGCTGCCTGCCAATGTTGGCATAACAGTTACCAGGCCAAGGCCCATAGCAGCAGCAATCAAACCATATTCAATTGCAGTCGCGCCAGATTCGTCCTTCAAAAATTTCTTCATATTACTCTCCAATTTACTTACAGCACCTGCTCAACAACCTCATGCCGCCGAACATGCATGTAAGGTAGCTGCAACCTATTAACGCGAACTGAAATCTAACTTTGCAATTTGATCGAGTTGCCTGAATTTGCGCGCAAGTGTGCAAGATGGTTAATAATGCGCAAATAACATCTCATTGAATGGTTGAATGAATATGCGTTATCATTCGTCGAAGGCTTAAAAATTGAAAACCCCTGAACTGAAACCATCTGATCGGTATGACTATCACACTAACAAAGGCCAAGTTTTGCTTTTGGCTTGTGGTGCTTTGGCACGAGAAATTGTGTCTCTGATTGAAATCAATCAATGGCAGATGTTCGATATTCAGTGCCTGCCAGCAAAGTGGCATAATACACCGCAATTCATTGTGCCTGCTTTGCGCGAGAAAATTAGAGAGCATCGCGCGAATTACACCAAAATTTTTGTGATGTATGGCGATTGCGGAACAGGTGGTTTGTTAGACGCTATGTTGGCGGAAGAAGGCGTGGAGCGCATTGATGGGCCACATTGCTATGCATTCTTTTCTGGCAATGATGCATTTGCAGCGCGCGCTGATGAGGACATGACTTCATTTTTTTTAACAGATTATTTGGCCCGCCATTTTGATAAATTGATGTGGGAAGGCTTGGGGCTTGATCGGCACCCAGAATTGTTGGTTGATTATTTTGGCAACTATACAAAATTGGTTTACTTGGCGCAAACGCAAGAGGCGCAACTTCAACAATCGGCAGAAGCAGCTGCCGCGCGGCTTGGGTTGCTCTATGAATATCGCTTCGTTGGTTTTGGTGAATTGGCCAGCGAGATGGAAAATCTAACTATGCCAGCGCATCCTTAAGCCTGTAATACATCATTGCCGCGACCAAAATGGGGGTGCGCAGTGCACCGCCTGGAAAGGGCAGGTGCTTTACCTTTGCCAGCAAATCAAAACGCTCAGCAGTTCCGCGCACAGCTTCGGCCATCAGCTTTCCATAAAGGCCCGACAGAGCAACACCTTGGCCAGAATAGCCATGGGCATAAAAAACTGTGGGCGAAAGCCTGCCGCAATCGGGCAGGCGGTTGGATGTGATGGCAATAAATCCGCCCCAAGCGTGGGTCAATTCAACATCGTCCAATTGTGGAAAAACTGATGTCATTCGCTTGCGCATGGATTGCAACAGATTAGCAGGGTCCATCGTGGAATAACTGGCACGGCCGCCAAACAGCATGCGGTGGTCGGCAGAGCGGCGATAATAATCAACAATGAAATTCGTGTTCGCCACTGCTTCATTATCTTTGATCAGAGACTTGGCACGGTTCTCACCCAACGGCTCAGTGGCCACGATATAGCTCGCAACGGGCATAATGCGTCCATAAAGCGGCTTTACGGTTTTGCCCAAATAGGCATTGCCAGCGATGATCATAAACTTTGAATCAACACGGCCTTTGGCTGTTATGGCAAAGGGAGATGTGCCCGTGTTAATGTCTATCGCGGCTGAGTTTTCATAGATTGTGGCACCTGCTTTAATTGCTGCATCGGCAAGGCCCAGACAATAATTCAAAGGGTGAATGTGGCCGGCATGACTTTCGCGCAAAGCGCCATGATAGGCCGTGCTGCCCAGCTTTTGTTCAAGCTCGTGTTTGGTTAAAAGCGTGTTGCCGCCATAACCAAGCGCTTCATATTCTTCGGCCCAGGCTTCGAGGTCTTTGAATTGGTGGGGCTTTGGCACGCAATGCAGATAGCCCCACTGAAGATCGCAATCAATTTTATGGTTGGCAATACGATCAACCAGCAAGCGTTTGGACTCTTCGGCCAAATCAAAACATCGTTTTGCATCGGCCTTTCCGAGCTGCGCTTCCAGCCGTGACTGGCCGGGTGAAAACCCAGTGCAAATTTGTCCGCCGTTGCGGCCTGATGCGCCATAGCCGATGGTTTCAGCCTCGAGCACAACAACTTTATATCCGGCCTGGGCCAGTTCCAAAGCGGCAGATAAGCCCGTATAACCAGCGCCGATGATGCAGACATCTTCTTTGATTGATTCTTGCAAAGCTTGGGTTTTTATGACGCGATTGACGCTGTCGGTGTAATAAGAATGTGCGGAAATTGATGCGGCCATAAGCTTCTTTAGCGGCCCCCCTTCCTTTACGTCAACAAGGCAGGCTAGACTGGC
>JAYUHQ010000112.1:0-5660 GCA_043766895.1 Aestuariivirga sp. | reverse complement strand
GGTCACTTCTGCCAATCTATTGGACGCTGGCCAGCAGCATTACACCGAGCACTGATTTTACCATTCGGCCGATTAACCTTTATCCTGCTCATCCAACTGCTGATCACTATTTGCGTTTGTTGGGTGTGCTTGATGGTCATTTTGGCGGCGTGGATGTGGCCGGGCAATTTCGCGTGGCACTGGTCAACAGCATTCTCACCTCAACCCTTGCCACAGTGATTTGCGTAATCATGTCATTGCTGGGCGCCTATGCATTTGCGCGATTGGAATTTCCGTTCCGAACGCCAATTTTTTATGCGGTCATCGCAACTCTAGCCATCCCCGGTTATGCAGTTATTATTCCGCTGTTCAGAATTATGGTTGCCCTGCACCAGATGGACAGTTATTTCGGTGTTACCATGATTTATGTTTCGGCCTTCTTGCCGCTTTGCTTGTGGTTGTTAAAAGGGGTTTTAGACACTTTGCCGATTTCGCTTGAAGAAGCGGCCCGCATGGATGGCGCCAGCCACATGAAAATATTAACGGCAATCATCGTGCCCATTGCTGCGCCGGGCATTGCGGCAGCGGCGATTCTAACATTCCTCGGTGCCTGGGGCCTTTATGCCGTGCCTTTGATTTTCTCACCAAAAATCACCAAACCACTCACCGTGATGATCCCTGAATTTGCAGGTAAGAATTTTGTTGATTATGGGTTGATCATGGCATCGGGCTCTATTGCAATTGCAATTCCGTGCCTGCTTGTCATATTTCTTAACCGTTATCTCATCGCAGGCCTTCTGGCAGGTTCAACCAAATAGCGCCGCTGACGCAAAACGTTCGGAATTGGTTTTGCAAACCCTAGGCCTTTTGCCACACCTCATAGGAAAACTGTTCCTAGGCCATCATCTGGCGTAGAAGCATCACTGTAGCGCAGTTGCATACTGAGCTTTTAAACCCACGAGGTTTGCTATGTTTGAACATTTTGACGCTGTCACCTTAGCGCGCATGCAATTTGGTTTTACGATTACCTTCCATTTCATCTTCCCATCATTTTCCATTGGTTTGGCAAGCTATCTGGCGGTGCTCAATGGCTTATGGCTTTGGAAGAAAAATTCCACATATCTCGATCTCTTCAACTATTGGAAAAAAATCTTTGCCGTGGCTTTCGGTATGGGCGTGGTTTCGGGAATCGTAATGTCTTATCAATTTGGCACCAACTGGAGTGTTTTTTCAGACAAAGCGGGCCCCGTTATTGGCCCGCTGATGGGCTATGAAGTTCTCACCGCGTTTTTTCTCGAAGCCGGCTTCCTAGGGGTGATGCTTTTTGGCTTGACGCGGGTTGGGCCAGGGTTACATTTTCTGGCCACACTCATGGTGGCCTTGGGCACGCTTGTATCTGCAACATGGATCATCGCTGTAAACAGTTGGATGCAAACGCCACAAGGGTTTGCAATTGCTGCCAATGGACAATTCATCCCGGTGGATTGGTGGGCTATTGTTTTTACCCCCTCATTCCCTTACCGGCTAACGCACACTGTTTTGGCGTCTTATTTGACAACGGCATTTTTCGTGGGTGCCATCGGGGCGCTGCATTTGTTGCGCGATAATAAGCAAGCTGCCGCACGCAAAATGTTTTCTATGGCAATGTGGATGGCAATTGTGGTGGCACCATTGCAAATCTTTGTCGGCGATATGCACGGGCTAAATACATTGGAATATCAGCCCGCAAAAATTGCGGCGATGGAGGGCGATTTCGAAACCCAAGCGGGCGCACCTCTCATCCTGTTTGGAATACCCGACGATAAAGCCGAAGTAACACGATATCAGATTGCCTTGCCGCGATTGGGTTCATTGATCCTGACCCATCGCGCCGACGGCACCATAAAAGGGCTTAAAGATTTTCCAGCAGATGCCCGACCCCCTGCGCAAATTGTGTTCTGGTCATTCCGCATTATGGTAGGGTTGGGCTTTGCCATGCTTGGTGTTGGCGTATGGAGCTTGCTGCGCCGGTTTCAGCGTGGTGGCCTTTACCAGGATAGATGGCTTCATCGCGTAAGTCTTATAATGGCACCTGCTGGGTTTATTGCTGTCATTGCTGGCTGGATCACCACGGAAGTGGGCCGCCAACCGTTCACGATTTATAATCAACTGCGCACAGCCCAATCCGTTGCACCCATAGACGCGGCGGCTGTTGGCACGTCACTTTTAGTATTCATTGTTGTTTATTTTTTCGTCTTCGGTGCGGGCATTTTTTATATCCTGCGCCTGTGCAATCAAGCCCCCAAGCCCTTTGACGATATTTCACATGCACCCAGCCGAAGTTCCGGCATCACACCTGCAATTGCCATTGCCACACAGGAGGATAATTGATGTTCACGCTCGATCTTCAAAACTTCTGGGCGGGCATCATTGCCTTTGCCGTGCTCGCCTATGTCATTCTGGATGGGTTTGATTTAGGCGTTGGCATTCTGTTTCCAACAACAAAGTCAACAGACGAACGCGATTTGATGATGAACAGTGTGGCCCCCGTTTGGGATGGCAATGAAACGTGGCTGGTGTTGGGTGGCGGGGGCCTTTTGGCGGCTTTTCCATTGGCTTATGCGGTTGCGTTGCCGGCCCTTTATGCGCCGATCATGGCAATGCTGGTCGGCTTAATTTTGCGCGGTGTGGCCTTTGAGTTTCGCTGGCGCACGGCGCGTGGAAAGTTCATTTGGGATTATTCATTTTTCTTGGGTTCGTTGGTTGCAGCATTGGCACAAGGTGTTGCGTTGGGCGCATTGGTGCAAGGCATACCCGTTGCCAATCGTGCCTATGCCGGTGGCTGGTGGAATTGGCTTACTCCATTTTCTATTTTGACAGGCGTAGCCGTTGTCGTTGGCTATGTGCTTTTGGGTTCAACATGGCTCAATATGAAAACAGCTGATGCCTTGCAGCTGCGCATGCGGGAAATTGCAAAGTGGGCGGCAATTGCACTTTTAATTTTAATGGGCGCAGTTAGCCTGTGGACGCCATTTTTACAGCCAGCCTATTACGAACGCTGGTTCACTTGGCCCGCGATGATATACAGTTTGGTGGTGCCCTTTTTGGTTTTGGTCTGTGCCTTGGCGCTTTTCAAGGGCTTGGCATTGGCCAAAGACGTGCAGCCGTTTATGGCATCCCTTGGGCTTTTCATTTTTACGTTTGTTGGGCTTGGCATCAGCTTTTACCCCTATATCGTGCCGCCATCGCTCACCATTCACGATGCAGCAGCACCCGTCTCCAGCCTAAAATTCATGTTGCCGGGCGTGCTCTTTCTGGTGCCGATCATTATTGTCTATACCGCATATTCTTATTGGGTGTTTCGCGGTAAAATTGATGGAAAGCATGGATATCACTAATGGCAAAGAAACACTTTGTTCAACTCACGTGGTTCTTTGCCTATTGGTTGATGGGTGTGGCTGGGGTGTTTGTCGTAGCGATGTTAATTCGCGCGATCTTGATGCGATAAAGTCCAGCGGCTTTAATATCAGCGAGTATCGCCGCTGAATCTGTAACCAATGCCCGCTTCAGTCAGGATAAGCGCCGGATCTGCCGGATCAGCTTCAATCTTCTGGCGCAGTTGACCAATAAACACCCGAAGATATTGCACATCATGGGTATGCGCAGGGCCCCAAATGGCGTTCAGGATTTGACGGTGTGTCATCACCCGATCGGCGTTTGCCACCAACAAAAACAGAAGTTCAAATTCTTTTGGTGTCAGATGAAGAGCCTTGCCATCTTTCTCAACTGTATGCTTCAAACTGTCGATCTCAATTCCGCCAGTGGATAACCGCGTGGTGTGTTTGTTGGCTTGCTGGCGGTTGCGCAAGCTGGCGCGGATTCGTGCCATCAATTCGCCAATGCCAAACGGTTTGCTGATATAGTCGTCTGCGCCAAGATCAAGAGATTCAATTTTTTCAACTTCACGGTCGCGGGCTGAAAGTACGATGATGGGCGTGTTCGACCAACTGCGAATTTCGCGAATAACTTCTTTGCCGTCTTTGTCTGGCAGGCCCAAATCCAACAAAATAACATCAGGCGCGCGCGTTGCAGAGGCTTTAACGGCTTCTGCGGCGTTTGCGGCAGTGATCACATCAAAGCCACCTGCTGTAAGGCCGGGCTTGAGAAAGCGCAAAATTTGTGGTTCGTCATCAACAACCAAAACACGAGGCCTATCCATTGGTTTTTGCCTTCGGAAAATTCACCATAATCCGTGTGCCCTTGCCATTGCTCACCGGGCTTTCTGCCACAATCGTTCCGCCCATCGCATTTATAATGCCACGACAAATGGCCAAGCCCAAGCCAGTGCCCGGCGCTCGACCGTCATCGCCTTTAACGCGGTAGAACTTTTGAAACACTCGCTCCAAATCCTCAGGAGGAATACCTTGCCCTTGGTCTTCAATCGAAAGAACAATACCCAATTCTTTTTCTTTGAGCAAAACTGTGGTCACACTTTCTGGCCCAGAATATTTATTGGCATTGTCCAGCAAATTGAACACCAGTTGCTCCAGCAATGCCGCATCGCCGAATACATTTGAAACTTCGGCATCAATTGCAGTGCTTATCTTGCGGTGAGGCCATGTTTGTCTGGCCCGACGGATAGCCGCAGCGACAACATCGCCCACATCAATGTGATCGGTAGATGCCTGTATTGTTCCACCTTCAATCTTTGTCATGTCTAAGAGATTGGAAACAAAACGCGCAAGGCGGTTTGCCTCCTCTTCGATGTTGGCCAGCAAATCATCGCGCGCGGCTTTGGGCATTTTGCGTTCAAGGCTTCGTAAGGTTGTAACCGACCCGACGATGGATGCCAGTGGTGTTCTAAGATCATGTGAAATCGACGACAACAGAACCGAGCGTAACTTTTCAGTTTCCGCAACAGCGCGGGCTTCTGCCACTTCGCTTGAAAGGTTAACCCGCTCGGTCGCGATTGAAAATTGGTCCAGCAATGCTTCTAGAACGCGTTGAATATCTGCTGGAATGTCGGGCTGGCTTGGCCTGATGCCAACCACACCCACAGTGCCATGAGGTGTTTTAAGGGGGTGAAATTGAAAATGTGCATTGGGCAAAGTTTGAGATTTCCAGCCGGAAATTTCACCATGGCTAAAGGCCCAGCGTGCTGCGGCCCAATCAGCCGTTTCAAGATGATCTTCAGGTGGCATACCGGCTTTGATGCTGAGTTGACTTTGATCATCCAACAATACAATCGCTTCCCCCTTTACAGTTGCTGCGGCTTGGGTGGCAATAACCCACACCAAATCATCCATATCAATGCTGGTTGAAAGCTTGCGCGATAGATCAAACAGCGTTTCAATAAGCTTAACGCGCGAAGTGGCTGCGTCCGATTGTTCGCGCACACGGCCCGCCAACCCACCTGTTAGTACTGCCACCAGCAGAAAAATAAAAAGTGCCAACAGTTCATGCGGGCTTGCAATGGTGAAGCTGTAAAGCGGTTCGATAAAGAAGAAATTATAAGCCAGAAAAGACAAGCCAGCCGCCGCCACCGCGGTGGTGGTTCCCGATGTTACGGCACAAAACAATACGGCGGCCAAAAAAATCATGGAGAGGTTGGGAAGTCTCATGAAATGATTGGCGGCAATTCCAAACAACACAGCAAACGCGACAGAAACAGGCGCAAGTGTCAGCTTGTTTAAGTTAAATTC
>JAYUHQ010000111.1:0-5663 GCA_043766895.1 Aestuariivirga sp. | reverse complement strand
TAATCACCGGCAAGGCTTCTGAAATTGGCGCAGAGATGACCTCAAACCCCATCGTGCGGGCTTTGACGTTTACGGGCTCAACCGAAATTGGCCGCATGTTAATGGCACAATGTGCTCCCACCATTAAGCGCTTGGGCCTTGAACTGGGCGGCAATGCACCTTTCATTGTGTTTGATGATGCAGATTTGGACGCCGCTGTGGCAGGCGCCATGGCTTCAAAATATCGCAACAACGGGCAAACCTGTGTTTGCGCAAACCGCATTCTGGTTCAAGAAGGCGTGTATGATAAGTTTGCTGATAAGCTCGCTGCGGCCGTCAAAAAACTCAGCGTTGGTAACGGCGTGGGTGACGGCATCACCACGGGCCCGCTGATCAACGCCGCCGCTGTTAAAAAGGTTGAAGAACATGTGGCAGACGCAGTTGCCAAAGGCGGCAAAGTTGTGTTGGGCGGAAAATCCATGGGCGGCAATTTCTATGAGCCAACCATCATTACAGGTGTAACGCCAGATATGGCCGTGGCCCGCGAAGAAACCTTCGGCCCCGTTGCGCCACTGTTCAAATTCAAAACCGAAGAACAAGCCATTGAAATGGCCAATGCCACCGAATTTGGTTTGGCCTGTTATTTCTATACGCGCGATATTGGCCGCGTGTGGCGCGTTGGCGAAGCTTTGGAATATGGCATGGTTGGCATTAACGAAGGCTTGGTGGCCGCGGCTGAAGTGCCCTTCGGTGGTGTCAAACAATCTGGCATTGGGCGTGAAGGATCACTTCACGGCATGGAAGAATATTTGGAAATTAAATACATGCTCATGGGCGGTTTGGATAAATGAGTGCTGAAACACAAAAAAAAGCAGCCGCTGAACACGCGCTGAAAATCGTTGATAAGGGCGTGAAAATCGGTTTAGGCACCGGTTCCACGGCCAATTATTTCATCGAAGCGGCCGCACGCAAAGTGAAAGATCAAAATCTTGATACTGTGTTTGTGGCCACATCGGCAGAAACCTATAATCTGGCGCAAAAATTGGGGCTTAAGCTGACCAATATTGAAGATGCACCGTTTCTTGATTTCACAGTGGATGGTGCTGATGAAATCGATTCATCTTATCGGTTGATCAAGGGCGGCGGCGGTGCTTTGCACCGTGAGAAAATTGTGGCTTCATCTTCACGCTTTGTTATTTGCATTTGCGACCAATCCAAAAAAGTAGACACATTGGGCAAATTCCCTTTGCCGGTTGAAGTGTCCAAATTTGGGGTAAACCCAACCGCTTGGAAAATTGAACGCGTGTTGATCGAAATGGGTTTTGAAAAACCCAAAATGCGGCTGCGGGCCAACAAAGAAGGCAAGCCATTTGTAACCGAAAGTGGCAATGCCATTATTGATTGTGATCTGCAAAAAATTCCTGATCCGGAAAAGCTCAATGGCTATTTAAACAGCTTGCCCGGCGTGATTGAAACCGGATTGTTTATTGGCATCTGTGGAATTTTGATGATGGGCACAGACAAAGGTGTGATTGAAACAACCCGCAAATGAGCCAGTTTGAATACGATCTTTTTGTTATTGGTGCAGGTTCGGGCGGTGTTCGCGCTGCTCGGATCGCTGCCAAATATGGTGCCAAAGTGTGCGTGGCCGAAGAATATCGCGTGGGTGGAACTTGCGTGATACGCGGCTGTGTGCCCAAAAAACTTTTTGTTTATGCATCCAAATTTGCCGAAGAATTTGAAGATGCGGTGGGCTTTGGCTGGACATCTGAGAAAGTGTCTTTTGATTGGCAAACGCTGCTTGAAAACAAAGACAAAGAAATTGATCGGTTAAACCGCGCCTATATTCGCAATTTAGAATCGGCCGGTGCAGAACTCATTCAAGAACGCGCCACACTGGTTGATAAAAACACGGTGCAACTTGCATCGGGCCGCAAAATCACCGCCAAATATATTTTGATTGCAACAGGTGGTGCACCCATGGTGCCGCGCCATTTGCCCGGCCATGAACTGGCCATCACGTCGAATGAAGCATTTCATTTGGAAAAGTTGCCCCGCCGCATGGTGATTGTGGGTGGCGGTTATATTGCGGTTGAATTTGCCGGAATTTTCAATGGCCTTGGCGTTGAAACGCTGGTGGTTTTGCGCGGCGATCAAATTCTGCGAGGTTTTGATGATGATTTGAGAAACCATCTCGCCGCTGAAATGATCAAGAAAGGCATTGAAATTAAAACCAAGGCCGACATTTCTCATATCGAGCGTTCGGGCGATGGCGTGCGCATCACGCTGGAAGATGGCTCGCAAATTGGTGCGGGCCAAATTATGTTTGCCACAGGCCGCATGCCCAAAACCCATGGATTAGGTTTGGAAAACATTGGCATTGAACCCAATATGCATGGCGCAATTCCCGTCAACGAGTTTTCGCAAACCTCAGTTGATAATATTTATGCCGTGGGCGATGTGACCAACCGGGTGAACCTAACGCCTGTGGCCATTCGTGAAGGCCATGCATTTGCAGATACGGTGTTTGGCAATAAGCCCGTCAGGGTTGATCACAGTTTGGTGCCAAGTGCGGTTTTCTCTCAGCCCGAACTGGGAACTGTGGGCCTGACGGAAGCCCAAGCCCGAAAGGCGCATGAAAAAATTGATATTTACAAATCAACCTTCCGCCCCATGAAGCACACACTTTCGGGCCGCGATGAACGCATGTTGATGAAACTTGTGGTGGATGCCCATTCCGACAAAGTGTTGGGCTGTCATATTGCAGGGCCTGATGCTGGCGAAATGGCCCAGCTTTTAGGCATTGCCATCACCTGTGGTGCCACCAAAGCCCAGTTTGATGCCACCTTGGCTGTGCATCCATCAGCAGCAGAAGAACTGGTAACAATGCGCGAGAAGTGGCAGGGCTAAAAGCGTCTATGGAATAATGCGACCAAATGGGCGTATTATTTTCGTTATGTCCACAACCGCATTTCAAAAGAACCTGATTGATCAGATCCCGCATCTGCGGCGCTTTGCGCGCGCGCTGTGCGGGGATGCGGCCTTGGCTGATGATTTGGTGCAAGATTGCGTTGAACGTGCCTTGTTAAAGCAACATCTTTATGATGCATCGCGCCCGCTGAAAGCGTGGCTTTATGCGATTTTGCGCAACATTCATATCAGCCACTGGCGGCGCACAGCACAGTTTGGGGCCATGAAGCCGCTGGATGATATGGAAGATTTTGAAGGGGCGGTGCCGCCCGCACAAGAGCACAATCTTTCTGTGGCGCTGATTTCTGATGCGCTAGACCATTTGCCCGCCCAACAGCGCGAAGTGTTGGTGATGATCAGTTTAGAAGAATTAAGTTACAAAGATGCCGCTGACATTATCGGTGTGCCCATTGGCACAATCATGTCCAGGCTCTCGCGCGCACGAAGCTCGATGCAAAACCTATTGGAAAAGCGCGGAACCACGTTTCTGCGCGTGGTGAAATGATGACAAGCACAATCGAAATTTGGGCGCTTCATGCCTATGCAGATGGCGAATTGCAAGGCGATGAAAAACATAATGTTGAGCAAGCCTTGGCCACCAGCGAAGACAGCCGCAAACTGTTGGAATCAATCCGCGCCCAGAAAGCTGAATTGCATAAAGCCTATGATGGCGTGTTGGATGAGGCTGTTCCTGCGCGACTTTTAAAAACCGCCACCCTCAAACCACGCGCCAATGTTTGGCCCAAGCTGGCGCTGGCGGCAAGCCTTGCCGCTTTGGCATTTGGTGCAACGTCGGGCTGGCTTGCGCATAACCAGTTCACGCCACAAATCACCGCTGAAACTTTGCCACAACGCGCGCTCGATGCATTTGTGGTTTATGGGGCAGAACAGCGCCACGCGGTTGAAGTGGCAGCCAACGAAAAAGATCATTTGCAGGCGTGGCTGTCAAAACGTATTGGCGTGAAGTTCAGCGTGCCAGATTTGTCTGCCCAAGGTTATACATTGATCGGCGGCAGGCTTTTGGGCGAAGATGGAACACCTGCCGGGTTGTTGATGTATGAAGACGCCAGCAAAAAGCGCTTGGCCATTTATGTGGCCGCCAACGCCGCCAAAAACAACGAAGCCATGATGGTGCAAGAAAAAGATGGCTTGGTCACCTGCTATTGGGTGGAGACTGATATGGTCTACGCTTTGTCTGGCGAACAAACGTCTGAGCAGATGTTAGTTCTGGCCAAAGCGGCCCATGATGGTTTTGATAAGGCGGGGTAGGGCTCTTTTCTTGCTCGCCCAGAATTCCTCTGTTAGAAGCCGCTCCCATGAGCGAAGCACCCAAAAAGACTGACCGTTACCGCGAAACTGTATTTTTGCCAAAGACCGACTTTCCGATGAAAGCGGGCTTGCCGCAAAAGGAGCCTGAGCTTTTAAAACGCTGGGCGGATATGAACTTGTTTGGCCTCTTGCGCGAACAATCCAAAGGCCGCGAAAAATTCGTGCTGCATGATGGCCCGCCCTATGCCAACGGCAACATTCACATTGGCCATGCGCTCAATAAAATTCTGAAAGATTTGGTTGTGCGCTCCGCGCAGATGAGCGGCAAGGATGCCAATTATGTGCCGGGCTGGGATTGCCACGGCCTTCCCATTGAATGGAAGATCGAAGAAAAATATCGCGCCGCCGGGCTGAATAAAGATGCTGTGCCCATCAACGAATTCCGCAAAGAATGCCGTGAATTTGCGCAAGGCTGGGTGGACATCCAACGCGAAGAATTCAAACGCCTTGGCGTGGAAGGCGATTGGGATAATCCCTATTTGACCATGAACTACAAAGCCGAAGCCATCATCGCGCGCGAGCTGTTGAAGTTTGCTGGTGATGGACAATTGTATCGCGGCTCAAAGCCCGTGATGTGGAGCGTGGTCGAACGCACGTCACTGGCCGAAGCCGAAATCGAATATGAAGATATTACGGTTGATACGATCTTTGTGAAGTTTCCGATAGTCGGGCGACACGTTGATTCAACTGTGCGAGATGGAAACAACAACATAATTCCTCCTGTCGTTTCGGAAATGCACAACACCTTTGTCGTGATTTGGACAACTACCCCTTGGACAATACCAGGCAATAGAGCGATTAGTTTTTCTGAAAATATTGACTATGGGATTTACGAGGTAGTTGAAATACTTGAAGGGGCGTTTGCAATACTCGGTGAACGCTACTTAATTGCAGATAAACTGGCAGAGTCACTCCAAGATCAGGCAAAAATTAAGCTGCGGCGAGTGGGATCTGTCACTGCAAAGCGTCATTTGTGCAGTCATCCGCTTGCTTCGTTCGACGATTATTATGCTGCACGTGAGATTCCATTGCTGAATGGTGATCACGTCACCGACGATGCGGGTACGGGGTTTGTTCACACTGCCCCGTCCCACGGTGCAGACGATTACAATGTCTGGATTGCCAATCAAACTTCTCTGCGGAGCGAGTTCGGGGAACATTTCACCGACGTGCCAACTCCCGTCGATGAAAATGGATTCTACACCAAAGACGCGCCCGGCTTTGATGGCGCACGTGTTATCGACCAATATGGCAAATGGAAAGATGCCAACCCGCGCGTGATCGAGGCGTTGAAAGAGGCTGGCATGTTGTTGGCCCACGCCAAAAAAACCATCAGCTATCCGCATTCGTGGCGTTCTAAAAAGCCAATCATTTTCCGCAACACG
>JAYUHQ010000110.1:0-5665 GCA_043766895.1 Aestuariivirga sp. | reverse complement strand
TGTCAAACTCTTGCCCTCTGGCGAATATGCTGTAACTTTGAAAGTTGGGGGCAGCGTGCAACGGGTTTTGGTCAATGCAACAAGTGGGGCATTGGGCTGAGCCATCGCTGTCGCTGCCACAATTTCTTAGGGGCAGAACATGCGCATTCTCGTTGTGGAAGATGACAAAGACTTGAACCGTCAACTGGTGCAAGCGTTGCAAGATGGCGGCTATGTGGTCGATAAAGCCCATGACGGCGAGGAGGGACACTTCCTCGGCGACACTGAACCCTATGACGCAATCATTCTTGACCTTGGCCTTCCGGTTTTGGATGGTGTGAGCGTGTTGGAAAAATGGCGCAGGGCCGGCAAAAAAACGCCAGTGTTGATATTAACCGCGCGTGACCGGTGGAGCGATAAAGTAGCGGGCTTTGATGCCGGCGCTGATGATTATGTAACCAAGCCATTTCACATGGAAGAAATTTTGGCCCGTGTGCGTGCCTTGGTGCGCAGGGCCGCAGGCCACGCCTCATCTGAATTGATTTGTGGGCCAGTGGCTTTAGATACAGCCAACACTAAAGTTACGGTGAATGGCAAAGCTGTGAAATTAACGTCGCTCGAATTTCGTCTGTTGGAATATATGATGCACCACATGGGCAAAGTTGTTTCGCGCACTGAATTGGTGGAGCATCTTTATGATCAAGATTTTGATCGTGACTCAAACACCGTTGAAGTGTTTGTGGGGCGCTTGCGCAAAAAGCTGGGTGTTGATGTTCTGCAAACTGTTCGCGGCATGGGCTATAGCATGAGCGAAACGGGCCATGCGGGCTAACTCGCTTTGGTTTAGACTTATCGCATCATCAGCCGGCATGGCCATTATACTTCTGGCCACGGCGGCGTTTTTGTTGACTGCAATTTTTCAGCAAGCCTTGGAACGAAACTTCGATCAGCGCTTGCGTGCCGCATTAGACGGCATCTTGGCTTCGGTTGAATTGGGGCCAGATGGCAAGCCGCAACTGCAAACCCCCCTGGCTGATACGCGTTTTACTTTGCCGCTTTCAGGCTGGTATTGGCAAATTAGTGCCCCCGATACCAATGGCAAGCTGGCCTCTTCACCTTCACTGCTTGAAGAACAACTGGTTCCACCTGAAGAGGCATTGGCCACGCGTGACAAAGATGGTGTGGCCGCATTTGCCATGCCCGATATTCAAGGAACACATTTGCGCGTGATTGAGCAAAATGTGAAACTTTTTGGCGGCCAAAAACAATATGCATTTTTGGTGGCTGGCAATTTTGATGAATTGAAAGCTGAGATCAGTTCATTCAACAACACGCTGATGGCAGTTCTTGGCGCATTGGGCTTAGCACTTTTGGCGGGCTTGTTGTTTCAAGTTCGGTTTGCGCTGAAACCCTTGGTGGATATGCAACACCAGCTCAATGATATTCGCAGTGGCAAAGGCGAACTTCTGGCCGATAATTTTCCGCGCGAAATTCAACCTGTTGCCGATGAGTTGAACTTGCTTGTTGAATCCAATTTCGAAATTATTGAACGCGCCCGCATGCAGGTGGGCAATTTGGCCCATGCTTTAAAAACGCCGATTAGTGTTTTGACCAACGAAGCCAGCGACAGCAATAGCCCGTTGGCCAACAAAGTGCAAGAGCAGCTTGGTGTGATGCGCGACCAGATCAACCTTTATCTTGATCGGGCGCGCCGGGCCGCACGGGCCCAAGCAATCGGTGCATCGACAGAAGTTGAGCCCGTGTTGCAATCGCTGGCCAGAACGCTGCAACGCATCAATAGCCAACGCAACCTTTCGATTAATGTTGAGGCGCCCGGCAGTTTGCGGTTTCGCGGCGAGCGTCAAGATCTTGAAGAAATGGTGGGCAATTTGATGGACAACGCCTGCAAGTGGGCCAAATCGTCAATTATCGTCAAGGCCATGCCCACAACAGCAGATGAAGGCCGCACATGGCTGTTGATAACCGTTGAAGACGATGGGCCTGGCATTCCGCCGGAAAAACGGGCCTCAGCCTTAAAGCGCGGTGAACGGTTGGACGAAAGCAAGCCCGGTTCTGGCCTTGGCATGTCTATTATCGCAGAAACGGCAAGCATGTATTCTGGAATGATATCGCTCGATCAATCAAACCAAGGCGGTTTGAAGGCCAACCTGAGGTTGCCGATGGTCGCTTGATTGTTAATTTACGTTGCACACGTGTTGGCTGACGATCGAAAATAATCCAACGATGGCTCTGCTCATCCAAAGAGCAATACTATGAGTTGGGTGGAATATTCATAGGTCCTATTCGCTTTTCGTTGACGATAGTGTGGGTTAGGTCTTGACCCAGAACAGCTGTCGGTGCATTCTCCAATTTATATAGATGCAATTATAGATTGCATCAACGAGAACGGCACTCTCCCGTTTACTGCCCCCAGTCGCGGGCGGGTCGCCGGGGGAGCGAATTTTGTTATTCGCTCCCCGATTGACCTGAAACGGTTCAATATTTGAACTCTTCGCACTAAACTTGGTCGGAAACGGGCACACCGCGTTCACGATAGGGGGTTCGCCCATAAAACCCACGGTAGCATTTTGAAAAATGTGACGGTGATGAAAATCCACACGCCAATGCCACATTGATGACAGACATGTCCGTTTGCAGCAAAAGTGAGCGTGATTTTTTGAGGCGCAACTCCAGATAATAGCGCTTGGGCGAGCGATCGAGGTAACGCCGGAACAGGCGTTCAAGCTGTCTGGTTGAAAGTCCGGCTTGTTTGGCCAGCAAGCTTGGCGAAAGTGGATCCTCTAAATTGTCTTCCATCTTTTCAATGATAGAGACAAGTTTTGGATGTCTGGCACCGATACGCGCCGGCAAAGACATGCGCTGATTTTCACTGTGATGGCGGATGGGCGAATGCAATATTGCTTCAGCCACGGAAGAGGCAAGTTCAGGCCCGTGTTGGTTGGCAATCATTGTTAGCATCATATCAATTGCGGTTGTGCCACCGGCACTGGTGAAGCGATCACCATCAATTTCAAACAACCCGCCCGTGGCTTTGATTTCAGGAAAGGCTTCTGAAAAACCGGGCAAGTTTTCCCAATGAATGGTGCAACGATAACCATCCAGCAAACCCGCCTCGGCCAAAACATGGGCACCCGTGCACACGGCACCTAGCTGAGTTCCCCTGCGCGCGGTTTTGCGCAACCAACTGAGCACCCGTTTATCTGTATGATGTTGCACGTTCAGGCCCGCACACACAATAACAGTGGCATCGGCAGAAATCGCTTCCAAATCACCATTGACCATTGTGATCATCTGGCTGGACGCGGCCACGGGTTGGGCGTCCACCGAATGCATCGTCCACCGATAGAGATTTTGTTCTGATAGCCGATTGGCGATGCGCAAAGGTTCAATCACCGATGTAACAGGCATCATGGTGAACTCTGGAAGCAAAACCAGTGCCACCGTTTGAGGAAGAGATTTGGGTTTATCGCCGAACATGAAGAACCTCCGTTTGCGACATATGCGCTAAAATCGACGCTTTGTCTATCAGCGCCATAGAGAAGGTTAAAAACGACGAATTGCCGGTGTAAAGGTCGTTGGCGGGAAACCTTTGTCGCAAACAGATAGGGCGTAAATTATCGCTCCATGCCATTTTGCGGCGCATGAACGCTCATTTCACTTCCGATCCTGCAACCCATAAAAAGCACATGGGCGATTTTTTAAACTTGGCCTCAGTGGAAATCACGCCCAAGCAAATTGATAAGGTGCCAGTTTTAGAACAGCACTTGGCACCGGGCACAAAAGTGTTCATTGCGCTGTTGGACGCGGGCGATGTTGAACACCAAATTGCAGCGGCAGTTGCCGTGCGCCACGCTGGTTTTGAACCGATCCCCCATGTGCCTGCACGCTTTGTGCGCGATGCTGAAGATTTAAAGGTGCGTATTGGGGCGCTGACAAGCAAAGCAAACGTAAAAACCATTTTGGCTTTGGGCGGCGGCGCACCCCAACCGATTGGCAAGTTTGATTCAGCACTTCAACTGATGCACACGGGTGTTTTTGAATCACACGGCATTGAGCGCGTTGGTATTGCGGGCCACCCCGAAGGCAACAACGACATCACCAAAATTCACGGTGAAGCCTCGTTGCTTGCAGCATTGAAAGCCAAACAGGCATGGATCAAAACGCAGAACATGCAAGGTTTTATTGCAACGCAATTTTTGTTTGAAGCAGGGCCCTTGGCCTTGTGGGCTGGCAATTTGCGCAAAGAGGGCATTGATCTGCCATTGCATGTGGGCGTGCCTGGCCCGGCATCATTGAAAACTTTGGTGCGTTATGCAGCATTGTGTGGCGTTGGCAATTCTGCCCGCATGATCCGCAAACAGGCATTGAACATCACCAAGCTTCTCACAGTTTCAGAGCCCACTGAATTTGTTGATCAACTGGCCACATTGCATTTTGACAAGCCTGAACTTGCCATTGCAGCGCCACATCTTTATCCATTCGGTGGGTTTGATAAGCTGTTTGCATGGATGCAATCTCAAAAATTTTGAGGTCGGGCAACTTGCCCGACCTGTTTGTGTCAATCGCTGTCGCCGAGCGACAACACTATTACTGCTTAGAATTATAGCTGCCGTCTTCTTGAATGGCTTTTTCACCAAAAGATGTGGCACTGCCAGAATTTACAATTGAAACACGCTTCTTAATCACAACATGTTTTACTGCTGCGTCAACACCGTCTTGTGTTGGATAAACAAAGCCAAGATGTGAGGCGTTATCATAACTGCCTGCAGCGATATCAGCAAAAGCTGCACCTGAAAACAAAGCCAATGCCATTGCACTTACAAGAATCTTTTTCATAAGAAATTTCCTTCTATGATTATGTGAAACACGACCATCGCGTTCCTATAACCTGAAGGTAAGAACCCTTTGCGAGATTAAAAGGGGTAATTGAAACATTATTAGTTACAAATATTTTATTGAATGTTCATGATGGAGATCTTGAATTTCTGAAGTGAATGCCTAGTGCCGAAACAGTTTCACTTCGGCACCCTTGCGCGCCGCTTTCAATAGAAATTCCCATGCATAATCAGCGTAAGATCGAAACACATAAAGATCGATTATGTTCCCTTCAACAACGTGAAAAAGTGCAGCAACCTCTGCAAAACGCACGCGGCGCACTGCACCTGGCGCATAGTCTTCACTGAGCAAATCCAGCGAACAGCCTTTCATCAAGGTTTCGTGAACACCATCACCTTCAAGGCGAATAACGGCGCGCATGTCAGAAACATCGACACAAAGCGAATGAATTTTGGCAAACGCTGTGGTGAGATTTTCCAAAAGTGCGGGGGCTTTATCGCGCGCACATAAGATCAGCCATTGATCAGGTGAAAGCCAAAGAGCCTTAACATCGCCCCAACCATTTGAGCTGCGCGGAGATTTTGGCAAGTCAAAACCAAGTGTGGCTTTTGCTGCCGCCATAAACTTTTTATCGTTTGAAAGCCCGCGCACATCAATCATGCCACGCGTGGATATTTCATGCATCGCAATTGCCGTGCTGTTGGGTTCGGCGCGGTGGGCAAGTGCGCTTTCAAACTGTGCGTCAAGCATTGATGCGGCCTCCATCTTTGTCATAGAAAACATGATCAACAATTTTAGCCTTCACAACCTTGCCGCCTTCCAGCGGAAA
>JAYUHQ010000109.1:0-2097 GCA_043766895.1 Aestuariivirga sp. | reverse complement strand
CACAATCTTGCTGACCGAAATCAGCGGCGATCGCGCAACATTCATAACCAGTGGCGTTGTGGCAGAAATTTAACATATCATTCTGCCGCCTCAATTTTCAGGGTGGGCATGGGCCGGGCAATGCCTTGCGGCCATTCATGGCCTTCGGGCCAATTGTCAGCAAACCAACGGACAGCATCTTCCAAACGACCAACGGTGATGTCTTTGCCCTCGAGCAATTCTTCATATTTTGTACCCGAGGAAAACAAAATTGATGACACCCGCGAAAGCGACAGGCCTTTGGCCTGGGCATAAGCCTCAATGAGGGAAATCAAATGTTGACGGAGATTCATAAAGCGGAAAATGAGTTAAAAATAACGCAGTGTCAAGACTATTTTTATCAAGGTGTTGAACCCACCCCTTCGCGTTATATTTACCACATGGACAATTCAGTTTTATATCAACGCATTAAGCAGCGATTAGAGTTTTTAGAGTTAAGCGAACGCCAAGCTTCGATTGACGCGGCAGGCAACCCGCAATTTATTCGCAACATTCGCAAAGGTGCATCGCTTTCGCCGCGCGCTGAAAATATGGTCAAGCTTGCCCGAACGTTGCAATGCAGCGCGGCTTGGCTGATGGGCATCAGCGATGATCCAACGGTGTTGAACGAGCCGCCGCAGGGCGTGCGTTTTGGCGGCATTGTAGAAGCTGGCACATTCAGAGCGATGGATGGCCAAAACCAAGAGCTTGAAGGGCGCGTGGTGGATATGCCGCCCGACCCGCGCTATCCGCGCGAGGCGCAATTTGCCTTTGAAGTGGTGGGCGACTCAATGACCGAAGCCAAAATCTTTGCGGGCATGCATTTGCTGGCGGTGGATATTCACGCTTGGCAAAAACTGCATGGCGAACCCTCGAGCGGAAAATTGGTGATTGTGGCGCGCACCCGCAACGGCGATCCTGAACGCGAGCTCACGGTCAAACGCCTGCATATTTTTCGCGATCGTTTGGAATTGCGCCCCGAATCAAAAAACCCTGTTCATCAGCCTCTTGTGTTTCCCAATCCGCCACGCGATGATGATCACCAAGAGGCGCAGATCATCGCCGTGGTGTTAAGCTCCACCTGGCTTTATTCGTAAATCTGTGCCGCGCAGCGGAGGTGCATATGGTGTTGATGGTTGTTTTCGGGTTTTGGCTCATCGTTCCTGTGGGCTGTGCAATACTGGCATCAAGCAAGGGGCGCAGTGAGCTTTTGTGGTTTATCGCTGGGTTTTTCTTCAACATCATTGCCCTCATCATCATTGCAGGAATGCCGGCACGTTATGAACCATCCAACCACAATGGCGTTCCGCGGATCAAAGGCCACGATGACAGATACACTGTTTTCTCGAAACCTGGCTTGGTATTGCTGTTGATTGCGGTGCTTTTGCTCACGGCCAAGCACTACCAATCCAACACCACCCAAAACAGCCAAGACATTTGGAACAAAGTTCCATGACGAATCACTGAAAGAGCAATCATGTTTAAAAAACCATTCTTTATGATTGCGACCGCGTTATTCCTGCAAGGCTGCGCAACCGGCGGAGAGATGCTCCCGTCAGGCCCGCCGGGCACACCTTATGTCCTCACGCCTACAAATACCGAGGCCATCAAGAAGGCCGTGACCCAAGGTTTTAATGACCCCGCAGCCGCGCAATTCCAGAATTTAAGGGCCGCCAAAAAAGATATTAAGGTTGCCGTATGCGGCGAGGTGAATGGCAAAAACAAATTTGGTGCTTACGTGGGTTTCGTCCCCTTTTCTGCATTTTTGGATCCTGTTCAAAATATTGCAGGCTTGGGGAAAATCGGATCATCTGCCGATAGTTATTCTAACGAGGCGGCTTGGAAAGAATGTCAGGCCGAAGGCATGTAAAACACACCAGGTGTTTTACGTGAAACGTTAAAATTAACGCACACCCCTTGACGAGTTAAAAATAACGCATTACAACCCTTCCATTCACGATGGAGGGGCCAGATGGCACGACGCGTTCAACACAGCCGAGAATATACATTAGCCATTGAATTTTTGATCGCCTGCGCCTTGGCCGTGGCCATTGCTGTGGCGCTGTTTACTGTGGTGCC
>JAYUHQ010000108.1:0-35319 GCA_043766895.1 Aestuariivirga sp. | reverse complement strand
GCCAGAGAAGCCTTGGCCTCGGGCGTGCAGAAGGGCTGGCGTGTGGCCATGAACAGCCTTGATTCCATGTCTGGGTGCTTGGCTTTTAAGTTGGCTTTTCCCGCCCAAACCAGACAGGGTGATTTTTTTGCACCAGCTTTAATCACTGGCGGCCATCTGAATTCATTGCGGGCGCTGCGCGAAGGCCGTGCTGAATGTTGCGCCATTGATGCTGTGTGTGTGGCATTGGCCAAAAAATATCGGCCACAGGATTTATTGGGACTGGTTGAAATTGCCCGATCGCCCCAAGTGCCGGGCTTGCCTTTTGTAACGCGTGGAGGAAATGTTAACCTGTGGCGCGAGGCGTTGAACAATGCCTTTGCTGATCCGGCCTTGGCACAAGCGCGCGCAGCACTTTTGCTGGATGGCGTTTCAGTTTTGCCTGATCGCGCTTATGATCAGATTTTAGATTTGGAAAAGACGTTATAGTTTTTTAGGCACAGTTTCATTGGCCCCAATTTTTGCAGCGTCAAATTCTGGCATCATTTCACAATGGCGTGAAAGCGCATGAAGTTTGGGATAAGCATTGGCCGGGAAAAATTCGGGCAAGCGCAATTTAACATGGCCCAACATACACCCAATCGTAACATCGGCTTGTGTCATATTATGGTCATTGAACCAAGGCGTGCCGCAATCATGTTCCAAACGGTCTAACGTTGTTTTGATCTGAGATGAAAGCCTGGCATCAAGCTCTGGGCTTACACATTTTGGAGCATGGAAATTGCGTTCAAAAAACAGCGCCACAACTTTGTCTGAACAGCCCGTTGCCAATACACAAGCGTGCAACACTTTGCGGCGCTCTGGCCCATGGGCCGGTATCAGTGAACGCGCATTGCCCACCACATGATCCAAGTGATCGATGATGGCAAACGAGTCGACAATCTGTTCACCATTTTCAATAATCAGAATGGGCACGCGAAGCAGTGGGTTGATGGCCTGCACTTGGCTTTTATCGCCAAAGACGGAAAGTGGATTGCGTGTGAACGGCATGTGATAATGATGCAGCGTGACAGCGACACGGCGCACAAAGGGCGAGTCATATTGGCCAATAAGGATCATACAAAGAGTATTGCGCCGATCAAGACTTGGAGCAAGACTGAATTTAGCGCCCGCGATAATCGCGGTCGAGTTCACCCAAAATTTTGTCGAATGTGCCTGTCAGGATCATATCCATATCGATGGGCAAACGCTCAATAATCAAATTCTGGCGCAGGGCCTCAACCACACCATCTTCCAATGCCATCATCACTGCGGTTTCCATCAAATCAAAAGCACTGGTGCCCGGCCCCGCAATTACAATGCGATCAGGGTTAAGCAAAGCCACAAGCCGCGCCAGACCAAAGCCCAAGGCTCGGCCAGCGCCATTATAGGCAGCAACGGCAGATTGATCGCCGTGTTTGGCGGCACTTTCCAACGCCTTCATAACGGCGGGTTCAACAGCGCCATAAGGCGGCACAGTATCAAGCGGCAAACCTTCTGCTTGGCGCAAGATGCCATAATCAGAGGCATAGGCCTCTAGACAGCCAAAGCGCCCACATCGGCACAAAGCGCCAGAAGGCATGTGGTTCATGTGGCCAAATTCTGCCGCAGCACCCGTTGCACCATGAAAGGTTGTGCCGTTAATCACCAAGCCAAGGCCCACGCCATAGCCCAAAAACACCACAGCTGCTGTGCCGCGATAGGCATGATGTTCGCGCGCCATAAGCCCTTCTGCTATCATATTGGCATCATTGGCCAACACACAGTCTATGCCGGTTAATTCAGAAATGGGCCCGGTTAATGGAATGTTGCGTTCGCCAAATGCAGGGCTCCAGATCAATTGGCCTGCTCGTGAATCCACTGCACCCTGCACAGCGATGCCCACTTTGTGAATGGCGCTTTTTTCAAGCTGGTGTTCCGCCAAAAACGCCACGATAATTTGTGCAGCATGGTCTGCCACCGCTGAAGCTTTCAAATTAAAAGTTGAAATTGCCAAAACAGTTCCGCCAAGGCGCTGGCCGCTATAGTCTGAAAGGGCAATTTCAAAGCGATCAATTGAAATCTTCATGGCCAAAACATGCAATGCATTGGGGTTCAACCGCAGATCAACCGTGGGCCTGCCACGGGTCACCGGTGCCGCCTGATCATCTTGGGCCTCGATGATTAATCCCTCGGCCATCAGTTGTGCCGTAATTGCGGTAACGGTTGCTGGTGAAAGCTGGGTAAGCTTGCCAATTTCAACACGCGGTTTTGCGCCATGGATGCGTAAGGCCTGCAAAATCAAATAGCGATTTTGCCTGCGCACAACATCAACATCGGCTTTATTATTGTTCACATGGTGTCCTTCCAAAAAGAAGTTGACTCAACCGTGCGCGATATGCAACATTAATTTGGACATCAAAATAAATGAGCCGTTGATTGTTCTGAATGCCTGCGTAAAATTAATTTTTTGAGTGGCGCGTTCGGTTCGACTTTGCCCAATTGCGATGTTATGAGTTTGTTTGGATACCAACAGGAGGATTGTCCACTATGAAGAAAACCATTTTTGCATTGATGACCGCTGGTTTGATGCTCAGCGCAACAACAACAACATTTGCCGCTGGTAAAACCATCGCCGTATCTTGGAAGACATTCCAGGAAGAACGTTGGAAGACCGATGAAGCAGCAATCAAAGCTGCTGTTGAAAAAGCTGGCGATAAGTATATTTCAACAGATGCTCAGGGTTCTGCCCAAAAGCAAGCTGCTGACATTGAAGGCCTGATTTCGCAAAAGCCAGACGTTGTTATGGTTGTTGCTTTTGACTCGGATGCAATCTTGCCATCCATCAAGAAGCTCAGCGATGCTGGCATCAAGTCAATTGCCTATGACGTGCAATTCGAAGATCCAAACGCACTTTACGTAACATTTGATAACGTGGGCGTTGGCCGCATCATGGGTAAAGAAGTTCTTAAAGTGAAGCCTGAAGGCAACTATGCTTTCATCAAGGGCGATAAGGGCGATCCAAACGCAACCTTCTTGTTCCAAGGCCAAATGGAAGTTCTGAAAGCTGCAATTGACGGCGGCAAGATCAAGAATGTTTGCGAAACATTCACCGACGGCTGGAAGCCAGACAATGCTCAAAAGAACATGGAGCAATGCTTGACTTCAACTGGCAACAAAGTGGACGCTGTATTGTCTGAAAATGACGGCATGGCTTCAGGCGTTGTTGCTGCTCTCACCGCACAAGGCATGGCTGGCATTCCAGTTTCAGGCCAAGACGGCGATTTGGCTGCGATCAATCGCGTAGCTCTCGGCACACAAACTGTTTCAGTGTGGAAGAACTCAACAGACTTGGGCAACACTGCAGCAGCAGCTGCAATCGCCCTTGCTGATGGCACTGCCATGGACAAGCTTCCTGGCGTTGCCAAGTTCAATGGCGGCAAAAACAAGGTTGAAATGAATTCAATCCTGCTTGCTCCAACACCAATCACCAAAGACAATGTTGATGTTGCCATCACTGCTGGCCACATCACCAAAGACGCAGCATGTGCAGGCGTAAAAGCCGGCGCTGCCAAAGGTTGCTAATCTTTAGCGTTTAAACGAGATGGCCGCGTCATGCTGAAAAGTTTGGCGCGGCTTTTTTATAATCATATTGCCTTCCCGCAACGGGGGCCTTTCAAGCCAACTCAATGTGCTGCTATTGTGCAAGACGTTGCTGTGGGAATATGCCAATAATAATAAAAATACTCGGGGAGAAGTCGATGTCGAACACCAGCCAAAATCCAGCCCTCCAAAATGAAGGTGCGTTGAAAAGGTTTTTCCGCGCCACTGAAATTGACCCACGTATGCTGGGCATGATCGGTGCGCTTATTTTGATCTGGTGTACGTTTGATATTGCCAGCGGCATCTTGCGCGGAAACTTCGGCGGGCTTTTGGGTGGTTCGTTCTTAACGCCACGCAATTTGTGGAACTTGCTCAATCAAACATCGTCGATTGCGATCATGTCGACTGGCATGGTTTTGCTTATTGTTATGCGCCAGATTGATCTTTCCGTTGGCTCAATGTTGAGCATGGTGGCTGTGGCCACCGCTGTTTTGCAGGTTTTTCATCTCAACCCTGATTGGGGGGTTGGCCATCCCATGATATGGCTTGTGGCTATTCTATTCTCAGTCGCTTTGGGAACTGCAGTGGGTGCTTTTAATGGTTGGCTCACCGCTTATGCCAAAATACCAGCATTCATTGTCACCCTTGGTGGCTTGATTGCTTATAGCGGCTTGGCCTTCTTGTTTGCTAGAGGCGAAACCGTAGCGCCCATGGACAAAACCTATGAAGTGTTTGGCGGCAACATTCCCGCCAGTTGGCTTGGCTCGTTTTGGAGTTGGACAATCGCGATTGTCGTGTGCATCGCGCTCATTTTGGCAATCTTCAATGACCGCCGTCAACGCTTGCGTTTCAATTTTCCACTGCGGCCCGTCTGGGCTGAGTATTTTCTCGGCGCTTTGGGCAGTGCCGTTGTTCTGGGCACCACTTTGGTGATGAACTCTTACCCGTGGCCGCAAAAACTGATCGAGAATTTTGCCAAAGCCAACAATGTCACTATTCCAAACGGAATAGAAGACAAAGACGGCACGTCGATTTGCATGGCCGCTGACAAAGTTGTTCATTGTACAAACGGCTTAATTTACTACACGGGCTTTTCTCTGCCTGTGTGTGTGGCCTTTCTTGTCGGCCTGGTAATGACATTTGTTGCATTGCGCAGGCCTTTCGGTCGCTATGTTTTTGCAACGGGCGGAAACCCTGAGGCAGCAGAACTTGCGGGCATCAACACCAAATGGCTCACCGTAAAAGTATTTGCTTTGATGGGCACACTTGTGGGCATTTCTTCCATCATCACGTCGGCTCGTCTCAATGCAGCAACCAATGCTTTGGGCCTCACCAATGAGCTCTATGTCATTGCTGCAACAGTGATTGGCGGAACCTCGCTCGCGGGCGGCGTTGGCACAATATACGGCGCAATGCTTGGCGCCCTAATGATGCAGTCAATCATCTCTGGCATGTCGCTTCTGAACCTGCCAGCCGCATATCAAAACATTGTTGTGGGTGTTGTTCTTGTTCTGGCCGTGTGGCTTGACCAAGTGTATTCACGCCGCGTGAAATAAGGAATTCGATCATGGCAAAAGCTGCTCAGAAAAAAGCCCCCATCCGCAAAGCTGTTACAAAGAAGATTGCAAAAGTTCTTGAAACCCATGAATCAGCTGCCGCTGTTAAAGGTGCTTTGCCCTTTCATGCCTTGGGCGCACCGCTTGTTGAGCTCAATGAAATCTCCATCGCCTTTGGCGGTATCAAAGCAGTGGATGGCGCGTCTCTCGACTTGCACCCCGGTGAAGTTGTTGGTCTTCTGGGTCACAATGGTGCTGGTAAATCAACTTTGATCAAATGTCTTTCCGGCGCCTACAAACGTGATGGCGGCCAAATTAAAATTGACGGCACCGAAGTGACCATCAACAACCCGCGCGATGCCAAGGCGCTTGGCATTGAAACGATTTATCAAACACTGGCCTTGGCCGACAATGTTGATGCTGCTGCAAACCTCTATTTGGGCCGCGAATTGAAAACAAAAATGGGCACATTGGATGATGTGGCCATGGAAGCCGAAACCCGCAAAGTGATGCATCGGTTGAACCCAAACTTCCGCCGCTTCAAAGAACCTGTTTCAAAGCTTTCAGGCGGCCAACGCCAATCGGTGGCCATTGCTCGGGCCATTCATTTTAACGCCCGCATTTTGATTATGGATGAACCCACGGCAGCCTTGGGCCCGCAAGAAACCGCCCAAGTGGGTGAGTTGATCAAGCAACTCAAAGCTGATGGCATTGGCATTTTTCTGATCAGCCATGATCTGCATGACGTGTTTGATCTGGCCGATCGTTTGGTGGTGATGAAAAACGGTAAAGTTGTTGGCACAGCTTCGACCAAAGATGTAACCCATGATGAAGTGTTGGGCATGATTATCGCTGGCAAATGCCCTAAAGGCGCCATTCCCGGCCCCGGAGCAATGCGAGATGCAGCTTAAAAAAGTTTTTTGCGTAGTGGCGTTGTGTTTGAGCTTCGGCTCAGCACAGGCAAATGCCATATCGCAGGAGCAGATTCTCGCCACATGGTATAAGTTGATCCTCAATCTGGTGCGGCACACGGCCACTTGTTCGCCCCCCGTGGCTTCGCGGAATTTTGCCTATCTTGCCGCCACTGCCTATGAAGCAACTGCTTCGGGTGATGATCACTTGGTATCTTTTGCAGGCCAGCTTCAAGGTTTGAAAAACCTGCCGCCTCGTGAAAAAGGCAAAGCCTATGATGAGGCTTTGGTGTTGAACACGGCTTTGGATCAAGCCACGCATAATTTCTTTTCCAACACCGGCCCCACCGGCCAACGCGTTCTTGGTCTGACTTCACAAAAAATGAACAAGGATGTTTCGAACAAAGTTGCAGCCGATGTGAAAAAACGCAGCATTGCCTATGGCAAAACATTGGCCGCTGCGGTTTTGGATTGGTCAAAAACTGACGGTGGTGCCGTTATTGAAAACATGGGCTTTCCCATGAAATATGATCTTATCAAAGGCCCCGGCCATTGGGTGCCAACCAGCCAAATTCGCCAGCAACAAGCGCCACTTTTGCCAAACTGGGGCAAGAACCGAACCTTTGCCATGCCCGCCAGCGCAACTTGCAATTTGCCTGCTCCGCCAGAGTATAGCGAAGACAAAACCTCTGAATTTTTTAAAGAAGCCAAAGAAGTTTACGACACTAAGAACAACCTCACGCCAGAACAAAAGACGATTGCACGTTTCTGGTCTGATGATCCGATGTTATCATCAACTCCGCCCGGCCATTGGATTGGCATAACAACCGAAATTATTGATCGCGATAAACTGCCCATCGCAAAATCTGTCGATGTTTTGGCGCGTCTAAGTTTTGCAGTGGCCGATGGTTTTATCGGCTGTTGGAACACCAAGATGCAATATGATCTGTTGCGCCCTCTCACCTATATCAAAAAGAATATTGATCCCAAATGGGAAACACTGTTGATCACGCCGCCGTTTCCGGAATATCCATCGGGCCATTCCACGCAATCAGGTGCCGCAGCCGTGGTGCTTTCTAAGTTTTTCGGAGATCATTTTGCCTTTGATGATGCAACCCACGAAGGCGATGGATTCAAGCCGCGCCATTTTGCATCATTCTGGGATGCCGCCAATGAGGCTGGAATTTCGCGCATGTATGGCGGCATTCATTTCAGGCCTGCCATTGAAAGGGGCCTTGATCAAGGCCGCTGTGTGGGCGCTTATGCAGCCGGTTTGAAGACTTTAAAATGAATAACCCCAATCATCGTCATCCCGACGAAAGTCGGGACCCAGACTTTCAGCAGTCTCAATTTTTGAAAGTCTGGGTCCCGACTTTCGTCGGGATGACGACTTTTTGGGTATCGTTATCTGGAGTTGCCGTTGCAGCTGACACGCTCGCAATCCCAAAATTCACTGAAGAAACCAAAACCTCTGGCCTTCACAGCGTTTATAAGGGTGAGTGGCAATATATGGTGGGCGGCGGCGTTGCCACATTTGATTGCAACGGTGATGGCTTTCCTGATGTTTATATTGCTGGCGGCGAAAACAAGGCCAAGCTTTTCATTAACAAATCAAAGCGCGGCGGCGTATTGAAATTTGTTGAAACAAAATCTGGCGCAGAGTTTGATCATGTAACGGGCGCTTATCCGCTTGACGTCGATGGCGACGGGGTGATGGATCTTGTTGTGCTGCGCGTGGGCGGAAACAAAATCATGCGCGGCTTTGGCAATTGCCAATTTGCTGATGCCAATAAGTTATGGAACTTTGACGGCGGCGATGGCTGGTCAACAGCTTTTTCTGCAACATGGGAAAAAGGCAACACATGGCCCACGTTGGCCATTGGCAATTATATTGATCGCACCAAAGAACTTGAACCTTGGGGAAGCTGCACCGATAATTTTCTTCTGCGCCCCAATGCCAAGCAAGATGGTTTTGATAAGCCAGCCGCTTTGAAGCCTTCGTTCTGTGCACTTTCAATGTTGTTCACTGATTGGAATAGATCTGGCACACAAAGTCTTCGCGTGGCCAATGATCGCGAATATTATCAAGGTGGCCAAGAGCAGATGTGGAAAATGCCATTGGGCAAACCGCCCAGCCTTTACACCGCCGATGAGGGTTGGAAATTCGTGCGCTATTGGGGCATGGGCATTGCCGAAAATATCAGCATGGCAGATGGCATGCCGCAATATTATGTAACCTCCATGGCAGATCAACATCTTCTGGTGCTCAGTGACGGTGTGGCCAAACCCAGTTATAAAGATGTGCCTTTTGCTTCAGGTGTCAGCGTACAACGGCCTTATACGGGCGGGGATCTGCGCCCTTCAACAGGCTGGCACACCCAGTTCGAAGATGTGAACAATGATGGGCTTTCGGATCTCTTCATCGCCAAAGGCAATGTTGACAAGATGCCCGATTTTGCGGCCAAAGACCCTAGCAATTTGTTGTTACAAAATGCTGACGGCACCTTCACCGAAGTTGGTGATAAATCTGGCATGTTAAGTTTTTCCCAAGCGCGCGGCGGTGCTGTTGCAGATTTCAACCGCGATGGAAAAATGGATGTTTTGATTGTTAACCGCCATGAGAATGTAAAAATCTGGCGCAATGTTTCAAAAAATCTGGGCCACTGGCTGGATTTGCGCTTGTCGCTGGCTGGCGCAAATCATGATGGCATTGGCGCCTGGATTGAAGTCAAACACGGTGATAAAATTATGCGCCGTGAAATCACCTCGGGTGGTGGCCATGTGTCGGGCGTGAATGGCTTTTGGCATTTTGGCTTGGGTGATCAGACCGCTACACAAATTCGTGTGCTTTGGCCTGATGGCGTGCAAAGCGATTGGCAAGATGTTAGCGTTGATCAAAGCTATTTGGTGAGCAAAAACCAAGCTGTTCTGGATGTAAAAAAAGTTCAGCCCTAAGTTTGTTTTTTATCATTCACAATGCCCATTGTTGCAGTGCCGCTGTTGCCAAGCTTCACCGAAGCAAACGGCCCGCCGTGGCACAGCTGGCCCAAATCTCGCGGATTGGCGGCAGGTGCTGCGGCTAGAATTTCAACCGCAAATTGTTCGGCATTATCTTTTGGTCGATAACCTAAAAACTGCGCTGCGGAATTATCCACGGGTGCGCGATCATTGTTCGACACACCATAAACAATTGAAAAGCCTGTCACAGGCGTATCAATGGCACGAGTGACGAGGTGCACCAAATCATCATAAGAAAGCCAACTTCCAAGGGCGCGGGGGTTGGTAACTTTTGCACATGAAAGAATGCGCAAACACACCGCTTCGATCTGGCGCTTTTCCCAATACATGCGGCCCAAATCTTCTGCAAAACATTTGGCCAAACCATAGAACGTGTCTGGCCTGTGTGGCACATCAACACCAATAAATTCGTTTTTCGGATACATGCCCACAGCGTGAATGGAACTGGCATAAACCACACGCTTCACGCCATTGCGATAGGCGGCTTCCCACACATTATAAGCGCCAATAATATTGGGGCCGAGAATTTGATCAAACGGTGCCTCATCTCCAATGGCACCAAAATGCACCACCATATCAGCGCCGTTCAGAAGCGCCGTCATTTCATCAAGCTTGGTCAGATCAGCGCGAACAAATTTTTCGCGGGCATAAAGCTTGCCAACATCGGTGATGTCAGTTGAAATCAATTCATCGGCCAGCTTTGTCAGCGGCTCACGCAAATAGGAACCGAGGCGGCCTGCAGCACCGGTAAGAACAATTGTTTTCATATCACTGCTTTTTCTAAGAAAGGTTCATTGCGTTCAATGCGGCCAAAACTAAAGGGAGAAAGATCAAGCGTTTTGAAGGCACCATAGACAATCAATTCAGACAAGCCCCGCCCCATGGCGGGCGATTGTTGAAAGCCATGGCCCGAAAAGCCGTTGCAGAACATGAAGTTTCTAATCAGCGTATGCGGCCCCAAAATGGCATTTTGATCAAGCACATTATAATCATAATGCCCAACCCAAGAATTGATCACTTTGATTGCTTCAAATTGCGGAATGCGGTTTGCCACTGCGGGCCAAATTTTATTTTCCCAAATCTCATGATCAGGCGCAAAATCTGTGGGGTCTACTGCGTGGTCATCATCAGGCGGTCCACCTGTCATATAATATTTGCCCTCGGTGCGCATGTGCACACCCGATGGATCAATCGTTAATGGTAAATCTCGATCCAAAGGCGTTTCGGCATCAAAAATAAAGGTCATGCGCTTGCGGGGTTCAATCGGAATGTCAATGCCCGCCATTTGCGCGGTTAAAGCGCCACGTGTTCCAGAACAATTGACCACAACGCCACACGAAATTATTTCGCCAGATTTGAGTGTGACGCTTTCAATATGGGTGCCATTGGCGTTTTTAGCCATCGCCACAACTTCATTGTGCACATATTCAACGCCCTTGGCTTTGGCTTGGCGCTTCCACCAATCAAAAAGTGTCGCCCCTTCAAAATAACCTTCATCAATTATGTTATGATTGCCTGCAATAATATCATCGAGTTGATAAAAGGGATAAGCGGCTTTAATCTCATCGCGGCTCATATGGCGTGTGCCAGCACCACAGGCCGCTTGCATCTTTTGATCAGCCTTTAGTTGATAGGCAAAACCTTGTGTGTCGGCCAAATACATATAGCCAAAACTTTGAATGATGGGCTGCGGCAAATCTGGCCCGCCGCCCATATAGGTTTTAAAATTCTTCACAAAGTCTGCGCCGAATTGTGAAATTTTCACATTGATGGCTTCGCTGAATTGTTGGCGAATGGAACTATTGGTAAGAGACGTTGCAGCAAATTCATAGGTGGGGTCACGCTCCACCACCAAAATCTTGCCGTTGAAATCTGTGTTGTGCGATAAAAACCATGCGGTTGATGAACCCAACATTGCCCCGCCAATAATCACCACATCATAGGATTTGTGTTTTGGTGCAATCATGAAATGCTCTTTTTATAAACAATGAATGATGAGCGCGGGGTGATCGTGTCATAAAGCGAACGCGCTGGCGCATTAAATTCTTGGGTTTGCCAATACAGGCTGAAGGCACCTTTTTCTTTTGCAGCTTGTTCACAAGCCAAGATCAATTGTTTTGCCACGCCGCCGCCGCGCGCAGCAGGGTCAACAAACAAATCTTCCAAATAGCAAATGGGTTCAATGTTCCACGTGTTGTCATGAAACAGATAATTGCAAAACCCAATCACATAGCCATCACGCACTGCCACCAGTGCGTCCACCTTGCTGGTGGGCTCTAAAATCATGCGCCAAGTGTTGGCGGTTGCGGCCTCAGAAACTTCACCGCGATAAAACTTCACATAGCCGGCCCACAATTCGCGCCAACGCTTCTCGTCTTTTGCTTCGGCTTTGCGCACCAGAAGATCAGTCATTATGAAATGTTTCCAAGCTTAACATCATTTTGAATGGCCAAAACATCGGCCTCGCTTAACCCATAATCACGCATGGCGGCTTGTGCTGAAATATAGCCCCGCGCCAAGTCGCGCCACACCAATGCGGGGTCTCGCCTTGTGGCTTGACCATATCCAGCGCCGCCCGGAAAAGCCAACATCACCCGTCGGCCATGGGCCACAAACTGTTTGCCCTTGCCGCGCATTTTGGCGCCATCATCTTGGGCAATTAAAGTGGGTGCCCCATTGGCCCCACCTTGCCGCCCACGTGCAGGGTAATGCACGCGGTCAAACATCGCTTGAAAATCAAACTCGTGGCCCTCCAAGGCACCAACTTCCATAAACTGCCCAAGCCCGCCGCGATATTGGCCCGCACCGCCTGAATCAGGCCGCAATTCCTTGCGCCAGATAATCACAGGCCCCGCATGTTCTGAGGCTTCAATCGGCATAGTCATCACACCAGATGGAAACGCAGTTGCGTTCAACCCATCAAGGGTTGGCCGTGCACCAGCGCCACCCGAATTAAACGTAAGCACTTCGGCACGAACAGTGCCTGCCGGTGCTGGCCTATCCATGCGCGGCCGCAGCGACACTTGAAAATTGCACAAGCAACCAGCGCCTTCAGCGGGCACCAGCCTTGGCAATAATTTATCCAGCGCATCATAAACCGTATCGGGAATCATATGCCCAATCACATGGCGCAGCGCCACGGGGGCCGGGTGAACGGCATTCAGAATAGAGCCTTCAGGCGCTTTCACTTCAAAGGGTGCAAGCGAGGCCGCATTGTTAGGAATCTCAGGCGCAATGGCACATTTCAAAGCATAACACGCATAAGCCTTGGTATAGACCAGCGGCACGTTGATGCCCTTTTTATCGATGCTGGATGTGCCTGCAAAATCGCTGACAATTCTGTCTTTCAGAATATCCAGTTTCACTTTTAAGGTGATGGGCTGATCAAAACCATCAATCGTCATTTCGCCTGAAGCAGAGGTGCGCGGCAGGGCGTTGATTTTTTCCAACGTGGCGCGGCGCGAATGATCCAAAATGAATGTGCTGATGCCTTGCAAATCAACCAACGAAAATTCTTGCATCATCTCAATCAAGCGCCGATGGCCGATGAGGTTACAGGTTGAAAGGGCGTAAACATCGCCCACCAATTGATCCGGCTCGCGCACATTGCCGCGAATAATTTTGATCAAGGTTTTATCCACAACGCCACGCGTGGCCAATTTCATGATGGGGATATAAAGCCCTTCTTCATAAACGCTGGCCGCATCCGCGCCAAAGCCGCGCCCGCCAATATCAACAATATGCGCCGTGCAGCCAAAAAAACCCACAAGCTTCTTTTTGTAAAATGATGGGGTGACAACGGTAATGTCGTGCAGATGGCCCGTGCCTTCCCAAGGGTCGTTGGTGATATAAACATCGCCATCAAAAATATTTTCGCGTCCGATGCGACGAATGAAATGGCCAACAGCATCTGCCATGGCGTTCACGTGGCCCGGTGTGCCTGTAACTGCTTGGGCCAACATGCGGCCTTCCACATCATAAACGCCCGCTGAAAGATCTCCTGCTTCGCGCACCGATGTTGAAAACGCGGTGCGCACCAAGGCTTGGGCCTGTTCTTCGACAACAGAAATCAATCTGTTCCACATCACTTGAAAGGCAACGGTTGACGTTTTCATTTTCATTTTGAACTCACCACATCAAGTGTTCCATCACTGTGCATCACAGCAAAGCGACGCCCCGGCACGATGATGGTGGTTTCATCTTCGGTGATGATGGCAGGGCCGCTAATGCGATCTCCCGCCTTCATCAAAGCGCGTTGAAGAACGGTTGCCTTCACGGGCTTTCCCGCGCTTGCATCAAACAACATCCGCGTGCCTTTAGGTTTAACAACGTGCAAATTACGTGGCGCCTTTATGCGCGCCACTTTTGCAACTGTTGTTGTGGCATTCAGTGCCCAAATGGTAATTTCAATTTCAAGACCCTCAACCGTTCGGCCAAACAAGGCCGTATAGTCTGTTTCAAACAGAGTTTTGAACGTGGCGGCATTTGGCTTTCGCGCTTGTGCTGATGTGAGAGAGATTGGAATTTCCCAACCTTGGCCTTTATACCGCATGTAACATTTGAACTCGGCGTTGATTTTAGCATCAGGCGCACAGGACCGCACAAAACCCGTGGCATCTTTTTCCAATGCTTTCAGCAAAGTGGAAATCACGGCGGGCTTGAAGTCTGAAAGTTTCATATAGGCCGTGCGATTGGCTTCAAAGCTGAAGGGAGCGCGCAAGAAGCCGATGGCTGATCCAACGCCAGCCCCTTGCGGCACCAACATGCGCGCAATGCCCAGCTTCTCACATAAACGCCCGGCATGAAGCGGGGCAGAGCCACCAAAAGCAATCATGGTATAACAGCTTAAATCTTCGCCATTTTCAACGGCATGAACCCGCGCCGCATTGGCCATATTTTCATCCACCACTTCGGCCACGCCAAAAGCCGCCTCTTGGGCAGTCATTGAAAGTGCTTTGCCCAAAGCGTTTTGCAGCGCTTCGGCAGAGCGCGCCGGATTAAGGGGAATAGAACCACCCGCAAAATTATCAGGATCAAGTTTACCCAAAACCAAATCTGCATCTGTCACAGCCGGGCGCGTGCCGCCGCGGTTGTAACATGCGGGCCCGGGCTCTGATCCCGCACTTTCTGGTCCCACGCGAATTTGCCGCAATGAATCCACATGCGCCAATGACCCGCCACCCGCACCAATTTCCACCATGTCGATCACCGGAATTGAAATGGGCATTCCCGAACCTTTTTTAAACCGATAGCTTCGCGCCACTTCAAACACGCGTGATGTTTTGGGTGTTTGATTTTTAATGAGGCAAATTTTTGCCGTGGTTCCGCCCATGTCGAATGACAAAACTTTATCCAAACCAAACCGCGCTGCAATATGCGCGGCAAAAACCGCACCACCAGCGGGGCCAGATTCAACCAACCGCACCGGAAATTCAGCCGCACTTTCAATTGAAATAATGCCGCCGCCAGAATGCATCAAAAAGATTTTGGAAGTGACTCCTTCAGCATTCAACCGGCCCTGCAATCGTGACAGATAGCTCTTCATCAAAGGTTTGATATAGGCATTGGCAACAGTGGTGTTAAAGCGTTCATATTCACGCATTTGTGGCGAAACTTCTGACGACAAAGAAATCATCACGCCTGGAATTTTTTCGGCCAAAACATCTCGCACCATTTTTTCATGTGCGTCGTTGAGATAAGAATGGATAAGCCCAACGGCAACCGAAGTATAGCCAGCACGCTTGATGTGATCAGCAACCTGTTCCACATCGGCGCGTAAAAGCGGCACCAACACTTCACCATTGGCATTCAACCGTTCATTCACCGTAAAGCGGCTTTGGCGCGGCAAAAGCGGCTCTGGCAAAACCAAATTTAAATCATATTGCTCGAACCGGCTTTCTGTGCGCATTTCAATGACATCACGAAACCCTTGCGTGGTAATCAACGCTGTCTTTGCGCCACGCCGTTCAATCAAAGCATTGGTGGCCAAGGTGGTGCCATGAATAATTTGTGAAATTTGTGATGGCTTGATATGGGCCTTGGCACAAACTTGATGCAGCCCTTCGATGATGGCGTTTTCAGGCGCAGCATAGGTGGTTAAAACTTTTGTTGAAAATTGTGTTGTCCCAATTTCCAAAACCACATCGGTAAATGTGCCGCCAATATCTACGCCAAGGCGAAACTGTTGTGTTGCCATAAAAAATTTCCGCCTATCTGTTCACACGTTTGCCTTCCAGCAAATCAAGTATACACCGCATTGCATCAAGCACGTTGGTGCCAGGCCCAAAGATTTCTGCCACACCAGAAGCCTTCAGAAAATCATAATCGCCACGCGGAATAACGCCGCCACACACAACGATAATATCTGAACGCTTGTTGGCTTTTAATGTTTCCAACACTTCGGGCACAAGTGTTTTATGGCCAGCCGTCAGCGATGATATGCCAATGATTTTCACATTATGTTCAATGCCCAACATCGCCGCCTCGCTTGGGGTTTGAAACAAAGGCCCCGCAATCACATCAAAGCCCAAATCACCAAAGGCAGCCGCAATCACTTTGGCCCCGCGATCATGGCCATCCTGGCCCAGCTTGGCAATCAGCAGGCGCGGCGGATTGCCTTTGGCATAATTTTTAAAGCGCAATTGTAGCTGCTTGTATTCAAGATCATCCGTATACTGCTCACGATGCACGTGTTGGATCACTTCGGGCTTGGCAACATGTTCGCCAAACACATGGCGCAGCGCATCAGAAATTTCGCCAACCGTTGCTCTGGCGCGCGCTGCATCAATGGCTGCGGCCAAAATATTTCCTGAACTGCTTCGCGCCGTGGTTTCAAGCGCCTGCAACGTTGTTTGAACAGCTTCAGCATTGCGCTGGTGCTTCAATTTCACAAGGCGATCAAGCTGGCCTTTACGCACAGCACCGATGTCAATCTCTCGTGTCGTCAGCGTATCTTCTTGTTCCAAGCGATATTTGTTAACGCCAACAATTACCTCGTCGCCCTTATCAATTGCTGCTTGGCGTTTTGTAGCGGCCTCTTCGATTTTTAATTTAGGCCAACCGGCAGCCACGGCCTTGGTCATGCCGCCCATGGCTTCGATTTCTTCCATCAGGGCCCAAGCTTTTGTCGCCAATTCATGGGTGAGGCTTTCAACATAATAAGACCCGGCCAAGGGGTCGACCACATTGGTAACGCCTGTTTCATGCTGCAAAATCAATTGGGTGTTGCGCGCAATCCGCGCGGAAAATTCCGTGGGCAGGGCAATGGCTTCATCAAACGAATTGGTATGCAATGATTGCGTGCCACCAAGCACAGCCGACAGCGCTTCATAGGCGGTGCGCACGATGTTGTTGTAAGGGTCTTGCTCTTGCAGCGAAACGCCAGAGGTTTGGCAATGGGTGCGCAACATGAGGGAATCGTTTTTCTTCGGGTTGAAGCTTTCCATGATGCGCGACCATAACAATCGCGCCGCACGAAGTTTTGCAGCTTCCATAAAAAAGTTCATGCCAATGGCAAAGAAGAATGAAAGCCTTGGCGCAAATTCATCAACATCCAAGCCCTTGGCAATTGCCGCGCGCACATATTCGCGGCCATCAGCCAAGGTGAAGGCCAGCTCCTGCACCAGCGTGGCACCAGCCTCTTGCATGTGATAGCCACTGATGGAAATGGAATTGAATTTCGGCATTTCTTTTGCGGTGAACGCGATAATATCAGCAACAATGCGCATCGACGGTTCAGGCGGATAAATATAGGTATTGCGTACCATGAACTCTTTCAGAATATCATTCTGAATAGTGCCTGATAATTCAGCCCGCGCAACGCCTTGCTCTTCGCCCGCCACAATAAAACTGGCAAGAATGGGCACCACTGCGCCATTCATCGTCATGGAAACCGACATCTGGTTCAATGGAATGCCATCGAAAAGAATTTTCATATCTTCAACTGAATCGATGGCAACACCGGCCTTGCCCACATCACCCACCACGCGTGGATGATCTGAATCAAAGCCACGATGCGTTGCCAGATCAAAGGCAACTGATAGTCCTTTTTGTCCTGCCGCCAAAGCTTTGCGATAAAATGCGTTGGACTCTTCCGCCGTTGAAAATCCGGCATATTGGCGAATAGTCCACGGCCTGCCCATATACATTGTGGCGCGGGCACCACGAATGAACGGCGCAAAACCCGGAAGTGAATCCAATTCCAAATGATCAGTGTCGGCCTTCGTATAAAGTGGCTTTACTGAAATGCCTTCCGGCGTTTGCCATGTTGGCACCTCGCCCTTCAATTCTTTTTTGGCCAGCGTTTCCCATTCAGGATTGGTTTTTTTCATCACTCAAATTCCATGATGAGTTCATCGACGCTGAGGCTGGCACCAACGTGAACCGCAATGTGTTTCACTTTCGCTTTGCGTTCGGCCCGCAACACATTTTCCATTTTCATGGCTTCAACAACAGCAACATTTTGCCCCGCTTCAACGGTATCGCCAACACGAACGCCGATAGAACGAACAACCCCAGGCATTGGGCAAAGCAAAAGTCTTGATGTATCCTTGGGCTGTTTTATTGGCATCAATAAAGCAAGTTCTGCATCACGTGGTGTTCGAACACTTGCCACAATTTCAACGCCACGCAATCGCAGGCGCAGGCCCTGAACTGTGACGTTCACTTTCACTGTTAAATCATGCGTACCCACATGAAATATTCCAATCGTGTCACCGGGCTGCCAAGCACTGTTTACATGCTTGGCTTTGGCACCAGCAATGCTCATATCAATCACGCCATTTTCTGCGGTGATAGCAACGGGCAATGCCGTTTTGCCAAACGTTACAACCCAATCCTTGCCCATGTGGCGCTTGTGGTTTTCCATCGTGCCACTGATCAGACCAGCGCGTTGTTCACGCTTGATGTGGATGAACGTGGCCACGGCGGCCAAATCAGCCAGCAATGCTTTGTCGGGCGTTACACCATGAAAACCATCGGGAAATTCTTCGGCTATAAAACCGGTGGTGATATTGCCAGATTGAAAACGTGCATGGCCCATTACAGCCGAAAGAAACGGCAGGTTGTGGCCAATGCCTTCCACCTCAAAACCATCAAGGGCTTGGGCCATTGCAGTGATGGCCTTCTCGCGTGTGGGCCCCCATGTGCAAAGTTTGGCCAACATCGGGTCATAATGAATTGAAATGTCGCCACCTTCATAAACGCCTGTGTCATTGCGTAAGCGTTGGCTTTCAGCGGGTGGGCGATAGCGCGTCAGGCGGCCAATGGACGGCAGAAAATTGCGATAAGGGTCTTCCGCATAAAGCCGTGATTCAATGGCCCAGCCATTCAGCTTTACATCACTTTGGCTGAGACCCAGCTTTTCACCCGCGGCAACACGGATCATTTTTTCAACAATATCAATGCCAGTGATCAGTTCAGTGACCGGGTGTTCCACCTGCAATCGCGTGTTCATTTCCAAGAAATAGAAATTGCGTTTTGCGTCTACAATAAATTCAACAGTGCCTGCCGACGTATAGCCCACGGCTTTGGCCAAGGCCACGGCCTGTTCGCCCATGGCGCGGCGGGTGGCTTCATCTAAAAATGGTGAAGGCGCTTCTTCAATAACCTTTTGATTGCGGCGTTGGATGGAACATTCGCGCTCGCCCAAATAGATGCAATGGCCATGGGCGTCGCCCAGCAGTTGAATTTCAATGTGGCGCGGCTCGGTTACAAATTTTTCAATAAAAATCCGATCATCGCCGAATGAAGATTTTGCTTCACTGCGCGACAATGCAAAACCTTCGCGGGCTTCAGCATCGTTATGTGCGATGCGCATTCCTTTGCCACCGCCGCCAGCAGAGGCTTTGATCATGACGGGATAGCCGATTTCCTTGGCAATTTTTACAGCGTGTTCAGCGTCATCAATCAAACCCATATGGCCCGGCACGGTTGAAACACCCGCAGCCTGCGCCAGCTTTTTCGAGGTGATCTTGTCACCCATCGCCTCAATGGCTTTCACCGGCGGGCCAATGAAAACCACGCCAGCATTTTGCAAAGCTTCGGCAAATTTAGAATTTTCTGATAAAAACCCATAGCCCGGGTGAACCGCCTCAGCACCAGTGGCTTTCACAGCGGCAAGAATATTCTCAATCACCAAATAAGATTGGTTGGATGGAGCAGGGCCGATGTGAATGGCTTCATCGGCCATTTTTACATGCAGTGAATCACGATCAGCATCAGAATAAACCGCAACAGTTTTAATACCCATCAAACGCGCAGTTTTGATCACGCGACAAGCAATTTCACCACGATTGGCGATGAGTATTTTTTTAAACATGGTCACAGCGGCATCGTATCGTGTTTGCGGGGGGCTTGTTGTTTTTTCTTGTTGCGCAAGGCCGCAAAGGCGCGGGCAATGCGCTTTCTTGATGTGTGCGGCATAATCACCTCATCAATAAAGCCACGCTCTGCTGCCACAAATGGGTTGGCAAACCTGTCTTCATAATCCTTCGTGCGGGCGGCAATTTTGTTTTTATCACCAAGCTCGCTGCGATAGATAATTTCAACGGCACCCTTGGCCCCCATAACCGCAATTTCAGCCGTGGGCCACGCATAATTCACATCCGCACCAATGTGTTTCGACGCCATCACATCATAGGCCCCGCCATAAGCTTTGCGGGTGATCAATGTCACCATCGGCACAGTGGCTTGGGAATAGGCAAACAGCAATTTGGCACCATGTTTGATCACGCCGCCATATTCCTGCGCAGTGCCGGGCAAAAATCCGGGAACATCCACCAAGGTTAAAATTGGAATATTAAACGCATCACAAAAGCGCACAAAACGCGCGGCCTTGCGCGAAGAATCAATATCCAAAACCCCGGCCAGAACTTGCGGTTGGTTGGCCACAACGCCAATGGTTTGGCCTTCAATGCGAATAAATCCGGTAATAATATTGCGGGCAAAGGCTTCTTGGATTTCGAAGAAATCACTATCATCAGCCAAGGCCAAAACCAACTCTTTCATATTGTATGGCTTGGCGGCACTATCGGGGATGAGCGTATCAAGCCGCATTTCCAAACGTTCTGGGTCATCATGAAAGGGGCGTGTGGGTGCCTTCTCAGTGCTGTTCAAAGGCAGAAAATCAAACAGGCGCCGCACTTGTTCTAACGTTTCCACATCATTGTCATAAGCCCCATCGGCCACCGATGATTTGGTGGTGTGGGTTGTGGCCCCGCCCAATTCCTCAGCGGTAACAATTTCATTGGTGACGGTTTTGACCACATCAGGCCCCGTTACAAACATATAAGATGTATCGCGCACCATGAAGATAAAATCCGTCATGGCGGGTGAATAAACAGCACCCCCCGCACAAGGCCCCATGATCACAGAAATTTGCGGCACAACGCCTGAAGCTTCGGCATTGCGCCGGAACACTTCGGCATAGCCCGCAAGTGAATCCACACCTTCCTGAATGCGTGCCCCACCAGAGTCGTTCAACCCAATCAAAGGCGCACCGGTTTTCACCGCCATATCCATAATTTTACAAATTTTCTTGGCGTGGGTTTCAGACAGCGAGCCACCAAGCACCGTAAAATCTTGGGCAAACACGCAAACCATGCGGCCATTGATCGTGCCCCAGCCCGTCACCACGCCATCGCCAGCGATCTTCTGATCGGCCATGCCAAATTCGGTGGCACGGTGGGTGACGAACATATCATATTCTTCAAAGCTGTCTTCATCGAGCAGCACTTCCAGCCGCTCTCGCGCTGTCAATTTGCCTTTGGCATGTTGCGCGTCAATGCGGGTTTGCCCGCCGCCAATGCGCGCTTGGTTGCGCCGTTCTTCAAGTTTTTGGATGATTTCGAGCAAAGCCCAAGCCTTTCAAACACAGCGGTAAAAGCGCTATTCTTGCGGCATAATCCTGCCCTTGGCAATATCTGCCTAGAGGCCAGACTTTGCCCTTGCATCCATCCACTTGCCGTTCGCTGCGGCACTTTCTACAGCAGCTTTAATGGCCGCAATTGATCGCAAGCCGTCCATTGCCGTGGGGTAATGCAAAGCCAGTGGATTAGCGGTGCGGGCTTGTTTCTTGGCGCTGATTGCTTCAGCCAGATCAGAATAAATATTGCCAAACGCCAGCGGCATGCCTTCAGCATGGCCCATGGCAATGCGCGAGGCACGATCAGCCTCAGGCGACAAGCCTGGCCCACCGCGCTCTAAAATTTCGGTGCGGCCATTCAGCGGCGTCCAATAGAGCTGGTCTGGCCATTGTTGGGCCCAACGAAGGCCGCCTCTTTCGCCATAAACCCGAATGTTCAGTCCGTGCATGCTGCCAATGGCCACTGAACTTGTCCATAAGCGCACGACCGCCCCGCCATCCATGCGCACATTCACCATGGCATCATCTTCCAAGGTGCGGCTGGCAATGTTGGAGACAAAATCGGCTGAAAGTTCTTTGGCTTCTTGGCCTGCAACAAAACTGGCCATATGCAATGCATGAATGCCACAATCTGCAAATTGTGCAGAAATGCCTGCCTGTGCGGGGTCATAACGCCAGCGCAGGCGCGGGTTATCAGCGTCTGCGGCATCAGCGTGAAAGCCATGGGCAAACTCTACTTTAATCAAGCGCACTTTGCCTAAATCTCCGCGTGCCACCATGGCCCGCATGTGGCGCACCAAGGCATATCCAGTGTAGCCATAGTTCACGGCACAGATCGATTTGGTTTTATCAGCCGTAGCCGCAATATCTTCGGCCTCAGCAACAGTTACCGTCATCGGCTTTTCACAGAGCACATTGATGCCTGCTTCAAGGAAGGCTTTGGTAATTTCATAATGGGTGGAGTTGGGCGTGGCCACGGTTACCAGATCAAGCTTGTCTTTGCGGCCACGTTCATGGGCCAACATGTCTTTCCAATCGCCATAAGCGCGATCTGCGGCAATGCCTAAACGTTGTGCATAGGCCCTGCCTTTTTCAGCGTTCACATCCAACGCGCCCGCAGCAAATGTGTAAAGCCCATCAAGCCCAGCGCTGATGCGGTGTGCCGGCCCAATCTGGCTGCCTTCACCGCCGCCAATCATGCCCCATAATAATTTTGTCATGTTCAAATTCCGTCAGTTAAAACCAATTGTTCTTAAATAATCGCGGTTGGCGCGGGCATCATCCACTGGCGAAGTTGGCCCCGCAGGGTCGCAATCTTGTTCTACTGTGCACCAACCCTGAAAGCCATTTTCATCAAGCAGAGTTTTTACCGCTTTAAAATCTGTCATGCCCTTGCCCAAATTGCAAAAAATGCCCTGCGCGCAAGCGTCATAAAACCCGGTGCGGTTGGCAACAGCTTTGGCCCGAACGGCCGGATCAATATCTTTGAAGTGCATATAAGAAATGCGCTTCATATGCCGCTTCATAAATGCCACGGGGTCAAACCCCGCATAATGGCTGTGCCCCGTGTCGAGGCAGATTTTTAAAATGCGCTCGTCAATTTCGCCCAACAATTTTTCAACGTCGGTTTCAAAATCCACAAAACCTGCGGCATGGGGATGGATTGAAACCGTGAGGCCAAACTCGTCATGCCCCATGGTGGCAACTGTGCGCAAACGATCAACAAAACTTGTCCATTCTGCCTTGGTCATTTGCACAGCTTCGGCGGGCCTGCCAGCCGTTGGCGCGCGTAAGGGCGAAATTGAATCAATCAACACCAAGTGTTTTGCACCGTGCGAAACCAACGAGAGACAGGTGCGCCGCGCTGCATCTTGCACCTCATCCCATTTGGCTGGATCATGAAACGGGCGAAACACCACGCCGCCAATCAGTTCCAAATTGCGCTGCAAAAGTGCAGCACCGAGCACCGCGGGGTCTTCAGGCATAAACCCAATCGGCCCCAACTCTATGCCGTTATAGCCTGCGGCCTTGCATTCATCCAGCACACGCGCCCAAGGCGGGTTTCGTGCATCATCACCAAACTCAACGCCCCATGAACAGGGCGCATTGCCAATTTTAATTGCCATTTCAGATCATTCCAACTTCAGATTTCAGAAATATTAACCCAGCCGCGCTTTTCGCAAGACAGCCAGGCAGCCTCAATCACTTGGCTCACCGCCATGCCATCTTTAAACGTGGGCCATTTGGGTTTGCCATTGGCAATGGCTTCAAGAAAATCTTTCGCTTCGATGATAATTTGATCTTGATAACCCGTGCCGTGGCCCGGCCCCAAACAAAAGGGTTCATAATCTGGGTGGGTTGGCCCTGTGAGAATTTTGGTAAAGCCTTGGCGATTGGGCGCTTGGTCTGCCTTATAAAGCCAAACGGCGTTTTGATCTTCCTGATCAAAACGAATAGCACCTTTGGTGCCCGTAATGTCATAGGCATAGCCCATCTTGCGCCCAGTGGCCACGCGGCTAATATAAAGCGAACCCAAGGCACCGTTGGCAAAGCGACACATAATCAAAGCCTGATCATCATTGGTAACCTGAACCGGGCCTTGGGCTGAGGGCCGGGTTTTATAAACCGTTTCAATTTCCGCCATTACGGATGTGATGGGGCCAGCCAAGGCAAATGCGGCGTTGATAATATGGGGCGACAAATCACCCATATTGCCATTGGCGCGGCCTTGGGTGCGCCAATTGGCAGGGATCATTGCATCTGCCAAAAAATCTTCAGTATGTTCACCACGAAAAAACGTAATGTCGCCAATCTCACGGCTATCAATAATCTGCCGTGCCAGTTGCGATGCTGGTGTTCGAATATAATTAAAGCCTGTCATATGAACACAGCCGCTTTTTTCAGCCGCCGCCAGCATTTCAAGGCTTTGCCCAATATTCAAGCCCAACGGCTTTTCACAAAACACATGCTTGCCCAGCGCAAACGCCGCAATGGCAATTTCATAATGCGTATCTTGCGGGCTGGCAATCACCACCGCCTGCACTTTTGGATCGTTGACCAACACGCGCCAATCGGCGGTTGCGCGGGCAAATCCAAATTGCTGGGCTTTGGCCAAAGCACCAGCTTGGGTTGTGGTGCACAAGGTTTCAAGGCGCGGCCGAAGCTTGGTGTTGAACACAGCGCCCACAGAAGCCATAGCAACCGCGTGGGCTTTGCCCATGTAACCGCCGCCAACAAGTCCAATACCAATCTCTGCCACAGCCGTCTCCAAAGCTCGTCCACTTGCCTTACTCATAGACCGCAACTACAAGTGAACGTCAAGATTACGTGGAAAAATTGGGGCGCATGAAGAACAAATTTCTGGTTCTGGGTCGGGCAGGTATGGATCTTTATGCTGATCCACCAGGGGCGCGCATTGCAGAAGCCAATGGCTTTACAGCAGCTCTTGGCGGCTCTGCTGCCAACATTGCGGCCGGCATTTCGCGGCTGGGCGGCCATGCCGATTTGGTCAGCGCTGTTTCTGATGATGCCGTGGGCCGCTATGCCTTGAACGCGTTGAGAAGTTATAACGTGGGTGCCCAGCATGTAACAACTGTTGGTGGGGCCGCGCGCAATTCCTTGGCAGTTGTTGAAACACGTGCTGAAAATTGTCAGTCTGTGATTTATCGCAACGGCGCTGCTGATTTTCAGCTGAACGAACAGAATATCAAAGCAATTCCATATTCTAACTATAACTATTTTATCGTAACCGGCACCGCCTTGGCCGAAGAGCCATCCCGCGGCGCTACATTTTTGGCCATGAACCTTGCGGCAAAGGCGGGATTGGTATTGATCATTGATTTGGACTATCGCCCTTATTCGTGGGCAAGCCAAGAAGTAGCTTCTGAAACCTATAAGCGTGCTGTCGCCCTATGTGGCCTCATCATCGGCAATGACGAAGAATTTGCTGTCATGGGGCAAAGCCTAGATGATGTGAAATTGATCAGATCAAAATTGATCGTTTACAAAATGGGGTCATTGGGTTCAGTCACCGTGCAAGATGGCGCAATTTCACAGGTGGGTGTTTTCAAAGTTAAAGCGTTAAAACCAACGGGTGCTGGTGATGCGTTTATGGCAGGGTTTGTCACCGGTATTTCGCAGGGCTTGGCCCTTGAACAAGCGGTGCGCCGTGGCTCTGCTGCGGCAGCAATTGTTGTAACGCGTGTTGGCTGTGCGCCCGCCATGCCAACAGAAACTGAACTTAGCGCATTTTTGGTGGCCCATGCACATTCCGCCCTTTGACAACAACAACAAGGCCATCATCGACATGAATGATGCGCGGGTTCCGCTGAATTATTTTAATATCGTCAAATTAAAACAAGGCCAGCGCTTTGAATATCAGGTGCAAGGGTATGAAACGGCAATCGTTCCCGCAACGGGCACAATCGATGTGTCAACTGTGGGGCAATCCTTCAACAGCATTGGCCAACGCGGCGTTGATGTGTGGGATGGTGAGCCAGAGGGCGTTTACATTTCAAGTGGTGCAATGGCCACCCTCACCTGTGTTTCAGCAAGCGCTGAAGTGTTCATCGCGGGTGCAAAATTTGATGATGTTTTGCCACCCTTTGCAGTGCGCGCCGCTGACATCGATAAAATTCAATATGGCTCGGACGATACAAAAACGCACCGCAAAATAAAACACATTTTCGGCACGAAATATCGTGATCGCGTGGGAAGATTATTGGTGTCTGAACTTTTTACGGTGGGGCAGGGCGGTTGGTCTGGCTTTCCGCCACATAAACATGACACTGATCGCCTGCCACTCGAAACGCGCCATGATGAAACCTATAATTTTCGCTTCAAGCCCGATCATGGGTTTGGCATGCAACTTGTGCAGAAGGAAGATGGAAAAATTGGTGAGGCCTATCATCTGGTGAATGGTTCAACCGTTATTCTTGATCAAGGTTATCACCCGTGTGTGGCAGCACCCGGTTATGAAATGTATTATTTCACCATTCTTGGTGGCTTAAGCCAGCGGCCGTTGGTGCAATTTTTCCAGCCAACCCATGCCTATCAAATTGAAACTATTCCCGGCATCAAAGATATGATCGCAAAATTTAAATGACGGTTGCCACCCTTAATCAAGTTCTCTCGCACGCCATTGCCACAAAATCAGCTGTGGCAGGGCTTGTAGTGTTGGGTTGGGAAGATGCCCGCGCCTTTGTGGAAGCTGCAGAAGAAACCGGCCAACCGATCATTTTGCAAGCAGGCCCCGGATCCAGAGCTTATACACCCGTTGCAATTCTCGGAAAAATGTTTCGCGTGTTGGCAGAGGCAGCAAGCGTTCCCATCGTGTGCCACATTGATCATGCTTTAACGGTTGAAGAATGCCGCGCGGGAATTGATGCGGGCTTCAGTTCGGTAATGATTGATGGCTCTAAACTTGAACTTGCAGCCAACATCGACATCACCAATCGCGTCATTGAAATGGCCCGTTTGGCTGGCGTTTCGGTGGAAGCAGAGATTGGCTATGTGGGCTATAACCAAGGCGCAGCTTCGGCACCAACATCGCCCGAAGACGCAGCGCAATTTGAACGCCAAACTGGGGTAGATGCGCTGGCCATTTCAATTGGCAATGTTCATCTTAACACCGAAAAATCTGCCGTGATTAATTTTGCGGCCTTGCAGAAAATTGAGGCTGTAACCAAAGCACCTTTGGTGTTGCACGGTGGCAGCGGCATTCCGGTTAGCATCCGCCGAAAGCTTGCCCACGAAACCCGCGTCAAAAAGTTCAACATCGGCACCGAATTGCGCATGGCATTTGGCGCAGCCTTGCGAAAGTCTGTGGCGGAAAAGCCGGAAGAATTTGACCGGATCAAGCTGTTATCGCCAACAATTCCAGCGCTGCGTCAAACAACTGCCGCGTTGATTCGCGATTTGATCTGAGGCAAGAATAAAACGTCTGTTTTTTTGTTTACGCCACAGCCAAAGCAATAATAAAAACTGGTGCGCTTAGGTGACTCGAATAGCTAGCTTTAATTAAACAAATTCAGTGTGATAGAATTTCAATCCGAAAAGATACCGCAATTTATACCGCCAAATCGGGGATTCTTCCCCCGAAAGCGTCTTTCCCATGACGAGCGGGAAAAACTCAAATTAGCTCCAAAAGCCAATTCCCATAGGCGGACGAAAGAAACTCAACTTTCTTTGACACAATTGCCAACTTTTGGTTTCAAATTTACTTTGACTGCGCACGTTTGAGCGCACCGGTGGGCGAGAGGTAGACGGTTAGGCTTTATGCCTGCCCCCTGCCCATATCTTATATCTCACGACCACACCCGCTGGTTTCGAATATAACCACTGCGAGACTGACTAACTGAAACCCTTGAGATGGTCTTGAAACTCAGGATGCTAAGACTTGGGCCACAGCCACGGGCGCCCAAGAGGCAAACTATTTCTTGTTCAGCGGAGATCCGCAAGCGATACAGTCACGGCGAGCTTGCGAATTTTGGCGTCCACAATTCCTGCAAATGAGGGGACGCTCGAGTTTAATCGTTCCCTGTTTTAGCGAGCGACGTGATTTACGAGCGGGCAGAAACGCCAATAGGATCAAGGCTAAAAGATTGAAGAAAAACCCGAGCAGAAACCAAATGGAGAAGCTTCTGTTTTTTGTGCGGGCCAAAACTCCGCAGAGAATGGCAACGAAGAACCAATAGATTGCCCACCCAACCAAGTAGGTAAATGCACCGGCGATCAACCAAGTTAATATGTCCACGCGACAATCCTATTGAGCGGCTAAATGGCCATAAGAAAAATTACCGACGACGGCGTGCGTTCTGTAGTCAAGCAAGGGGAAGTTGATGAACTGATTTTTCCCCGCATTTAAAAAGCAGTTCACGGTCAGGGCAAAGCCTTCTCGGGCATCGAAAGGAAGCTTTTCATAAGTTGGTCCGACAACCACGGTAGGCGTGTGCCCGTCAAATTTGAGGTCGTAAAGCAGATCGAGCTTTTGTGCCGCCTTGAGCTTAGCCTTGCAATTGGCGAAGGTTTTGTCCTCATCTGCGTGCGCTGCAATCGGCAAAAAGCCGATGAGCGCCGCCAAAATAGTTAGTTTTCGCATATTATTCCCCATTCAATGAGTAAATCACTCGGACCTTGATTTGAATTGTGTGCACTGGGCGGTCATTGTCAAGTGCCACCGGCTGCGGGTTATTTCCTCTTGAAACCGTTTGCCATCACGGAGGGAAAACCTCACTTTCCCGGTAACTCCGCCTGCGCTGACACTCTGAAAAAACCTTCATTCTTTCAGCCAGAAGAAAAAAATTCTGTGCGTTTTGGGAGCGCGGGTGTGCCACTACCATCTTCGGCAAGAAATCGGCGCCCCCCGGCATTGCCAACGTCTGATACACAGTGGTCTTTGGAAGCACCGTCGCGAAGGTTTTGACGGGTCGCGCGGTTACCAAACGCTCTTGTGATTGAGATTTGCCGCTTGAAATCAGTCTAGCAGGGCCACGAAATCAGATTCTTGCACAATGCGGATTGGAAAGCCTTTGGCCGCAAGTTCTTCGGCTTTGAGGTGCTTCACGCTTTTGGCTTTGCCTGCCAATCGATTAAGGTCTTGTTCTCCCACCACCATGATAGTTGTCTTTTTATTGACAATTGGTTCAACCGCGGCACCAGCTTCATTCGCAATTCTAGCGGCATCGCTTCGAGAAATTTTCAACTGCCCTGTGAACACGCATACCTCGCCAATAAGGGGGCCGTCTGACTTTGCTTCCAATCGTACTCTTTCGGGATATTTTTGACCTCCTTTAAGCTTCTCGGAACGCCGCAACCATTCTTCGAGCACAATTCCAGTATCAGCAATTGCCTGAATTAGAATTGCTCCAGCAACGCGGGCATCTTCAAGGGCGTCATGATGTTGGAAGTCAAAACCAAGTTCCCTTGCAACATTGGCTAGGCCAAAGCCACGTTCGGCAAACTGGGGATAGGCAGACCGCACGACACGAGCGGTATCAAGCCATTTGCATTCGGGCTCAGCAATTTCTAGGGCTTTGCAAGTCTTGAGCAGTGAAGTCCGGTCAAACAAAGTGTGGCAAGCTACAATTGTGTCGATGAACAGGTGTTCTACTTGCTTGAACGCCTCTCGAAAGCGTGGCTTGCCCCGAACTGCATTTTCATCAATACCGTGAATAGAAACATTCATGGGATCAAAGTAGTCATCGGGATCAATAAGAAGTGAAACGGCCTCCACTTCCCGATTATTCTCAAACACCGAAATGCCAATTTGACAGATACTTGTGCAGCGGGCGTTCGCAGTCTCCACATCCAATGCTACAAATCGCATCTTTGTATTTCTCCTTGGAATTTTAACTCTGTGATAGCGCCCTCGCCGGTTCCAACTACAATTCGGCAACTGGCCAAGCTGCGTTGGTTTACTTGTTCGATGGTTGACCCACCCTAGCGAGACTACCCTCCCTTGGTAGAATATAAAAGTGTCCCACAGGTGGCACCGTGAAATGGCGATTTAACCTATTCACAGTCCCGCCCATGGGACTGAAAGGGAGAATTTCGTGTCGTTTTTTGCCTCTCAGTCCTACCTGTGGCACCGTGTAGTCCCACAAGTGGCACCGTGTTTTGAATTTCGGGTTGCCAGCGCATGAAGGCTTTTGAGGGCAAAGCGTTCGTCACATGGCACCGAAAAGCTGCCAGCCGATATTCCGCTGCCATCTTGAGCTTAAGTGTAAACGATGAGTGTTTGGCAATTTCAATGAAGCCTTTTTGAAGCAACTCATTTAAGGCCCGCGCTGCACTGGACTTGCCCATGCCAAGGCGGCTGGCCAGCGTGATTGCGCTCATTTGGATTCGGCCATTGTTGGCACCATCATAGCTGAAAGCGATTTCGATGTAAGAAGCCCGCGCAATGGGCGAGAGCGAACGCCACGCCACGCTTTTGAGCAAATAGCGCTCAAGGGCCACAAAATCAGAAAGGGCATTGCTGCCCCTTCCTGTTTTGTTTGTTTTGCGATTGCGGCTCAACGCAGTTCATCTTTCGCGGTGATAAAGCCGGAAGCCGTTGCAGCTTCCACCGCCTTTGCTAAAGCACTGGCAAGGGCTGGCAGGTGCCGGATCGAAACCGTCAATCCACCGCGTCCAGGTTTTAAGGTGCCATCGCTGGCCTTATACCAAGAGCGGGCGCAAATCACCGCCTGCCCTTGAAAACTGTCGAGACGAACGCGCAAAACCTCACGGCTATTCTTTTGCCATTCGGCAATGACGATTTCACCGTTCATGCTCGCACCGACGTTTTGGCAGGGTCAATCACTTCGATGACTTCAACAGGCCCCGCCAAGAAATAGCGGGCGTGCTTGCCGCCTTCATGTGCTTCACGTGTTGAGCGGATTGGAACACCCATGGCTTTAAGGTCAAAGATATAGGCCCCTAAGCGCACCGCCCAGCCCGCATAAAAGGTTTCAAGGCTGGTTATGCCCGTTGGCCCCGCTTCAGCCAACGCGATGATGGTTTGGGCTTCGCGGCCTATTGCGGTGATTGCAGGGCCAGCGCCAATGCGGAAGGTTGCTCTGATTTTAGCCATGCTTCAGCTCAATTACGGTGACAAGCAAGTTGCCATCAATCTGCCAACGCGTGATTTTGGTAGGTGGCGAAGTGTGGTGGTGCTTTGCCCAATCGAAAAGAGGGAAACAGATTTCAGATTTGAAAGGTTTGCGGAATGTGTTAGTTTTCATGTGTTCAAACTTTCTCTTGGCCAGATTTCAGCGATGACGCGCTGGTCTGGCCGTTTGATTTCAGGCTGCAAGTTTCGAAGGCGTCGCAACGGGCATTGCCGCAACCCATGCTTTGAGGTCATCCACCAAGATGAGCGAGCGACGGCCATTCTTGCGGATTTGAAGTTCGCCGCGCCCGATGGCTTGATAGATTGATGAGCGGCTTAACCCACTTCTGCGTCCGGCCTCGACAATTGAAATCGCATATTCCATTTTTGTTTCTCCTAAATTGTTTACCCGAACGAATCGGGACTTAAGGAAACAATGACGACTGGCCTTTCACGGAAATAGCAGGTGAGGAATTCTGTGAAACTCAAAATGCTGAAAATGTCTCACGCTTTCTATTCTAAGTGAAAATGTGAAATCTTTTCTTGCTTTACACGTTCATACAAAACGGCCTTTTCAATATTAGGAACTTTGCGCGCTCTGCTGACAATATTCTGCAAATTTTTTATGTGTTTTTCCAATGTGCTATCGACGGGAACAATCCAGAAAGGAGGAATGAACTCAGTGCCATCCGCCTTCATTTTTTTAAGAGCAACAGTAAAATTCTTCGACACTCTTATTATCAGGTTTCGAATTGCATTTGACTCGGTGCAGCTCTTGTTTTTAACTTCTTCTTCAATTTGAAAAAGCAATGAAGCTTGCCTTTCTATCGTCCAGAATTTCGGTTTTGTTTCAGTAGGATCAACTAACTTGAAACCTGGCACGTGATTGCGGGCCAAAGCCATTGCGAGTTTGCGCCATACATCTCCGTCAAATTCGTCAATTTGAAATAGATCGAGCAAAAGTTTCGTTTTCTTAGTACGTATTTGTTTTACGCGCTGATATTCGGTTTCAGCTCTTTCTTGGAAATTTACTTCGAGCTGATTCCTTTCAACGTCGGACGTCCAAGGATAATATATTTCGTGCGGACGTTTCCAATCAATCGGAACCGCCAAATCGCCCTCATATTCGATCGACGTTCGGTACAATCGTCTCTGCTTTAAACCAGTTCTCAAGTTCTTCATCGCCGCACCGCTAAAACGCACCTTGATGAAAACACTGGGCGGTGGAAGGCACATTCCTTTTTCAGCCCGTCGGCATAGCCCAGCGCGTTGTTTCTATTTTTCAATTCTTTTGAGAGGCACAACATTCTCGCCGTTCCCGGCATTCGCCCGCAACACGTCCAAATAATCTGCCCACCATTGCGCCATCCTCTTGCGCTCTGTCATCGCATCACCACGGGCATAGGCGCGGCGCACCGCGTCTTTGTCTTGGTGTGCAAGCGAGCGTTCAATCGCATCGGACGAAAACATGTTGGCGGCATTGAGCAAGGTAGACGCAGTCGCGCGGAAGCCATGTGAGCTGTGTTCTTCCGCCGATATACCCATGCGCCTAAGAGCGGTGTTCATGGTGTTCTCACTCATACAATGCGCGGCGCGGCCTGTTGCGGGAAACACAAAGCCGTTGGGGCCAGTGAATGCGTAAAGTTCTTTCAGAATTGCCACCGCCTGTGTGGGCAAAGCCTTAACATGGGATTGCCTCAGCTTCATGCGTTCGGCCGGAATTTCCCAAACGCCTTGCGCAAGATCAAACTCATCCCATTTAGCTTGGCGCAGTTCACCAGGCCTCGCATAGAGCAGCGCCATGAGTTTCAATGCGCTTCCAGTTGCCACGTTGCGGGCTGCATAGTCATCGATGGTGCGCAACAACTCGCCAAAAACTTCAGGTTTTAATATGGCCGCATAGTGTTTCGCCCTGTGTGTGGTCAGCATGCCGCGCGTGGCGTGAACGGGGTCTTTGTCAGTAAGGCCATTTTGCATGGCATAACGAAACACTTCACCCATGACAGTGCGCATCCGCCGTGCCGTTTCAAAGTTTTCGGCTTCCTCTTCTTTGGCCAAGCATTTCACAATCTCTTGAACAGTGATTGCGGTGATGGGCCTTGCGCCAATTGCGCCTTCAACCTTTCGGAGAATCCATTCCATCTTGCCTATGGTTGCTTCAGCCTTGCCAGCCTTGCGCTTTTTGGCAACCAACTTGGCGGCAACATTGGCGAAGATGGTTTCATGTTGCAAACGGCTGGCAATTTTGGTTTGGCGTTTGGCTTCCGATGGGTCTTGGCCCGCTGCAACATTTTCACGAGCTTGCTTGGCCTTCTCTCTCGCCTTGGAAACGGTCACCTCAGGATAAGTGCCAAGCGCTAAAAGCTTCCGCTTGCCTTGAAAACGATACTCAAAGCGCCAATAGCGGCCACCCTGAGAGGTTATCCAAAATTGAAGTCCTTTGCCGTCGGCAAGCTTGCGAAGCCCCTTGGCGGGCTTTGCTGTGCGAATGGCAACGTCTGAAAGCTTTCCTGTGGCCCAAGCCATCTTTTGCATCCAAATTGGCGGTATCAGTTTTTGCTGATTTCAATGTACCGCCATTCATACCGCCAATTTTGGCGGTTGTCCACAAACAAGGGTGAACTTCCACAACTGAAGAAAGATTGATTTATATGGCTTTTCTTCGGGAAATTGGACTTTGACGAATGTCTGGGAATGGGAAACTGGTGCTGCTTAGGTGACTCGAACACCTGACCCCCGCATTACGAATGCGGTGCTCTACCAACTGAGCTAAAGCAGCTTTCGCAATTGCAAATAACCGTTTTTCTGCGGCAGTTCAACTGCTTTACTCCACACCCGGATCATCCGGCGGGCGGGGCAAAGCGGCCATGGCGGCATCTTCTATTTTGGTGGGCGCGGTTGGCTCTTTTTCAGGTTGAAACTGCAACTGGCCGCCTGATGGAAGTTCAAAAGGTTCTTTCCATTCGCAAAGCACAATCTCATTGGTGACGGGTGAAATTGGCGTCCAGCGCAATGCGGCCACGCCATCTGAAACCCAGAGAGGATCTTTGGCCGCATGAAACGCGCGGGCCAACCATTCGCGGCTTTTGCCCTTGTCTCCCAAAGCATCTTCAATTTCGGCCATAAGACCACACATTCGCTGTTGAGGGCGAACCTCAACAAAATTCTCCAACACATTTTTTGCAGCTTCAAAACGCTTGGCAGCAAAAGCCGCCTGCGCCAATGCATAAGCGCCTTCGATTTCAGCAGGCGCTTTGCCCACAAGATCACGCACACGTTCAAATTGGTTTTCAGCGGTGTCGTTGTGCAAATGCGCCATCACTGAGGCCAAGTCGGGGTGTGGCGACTTTGCCCATGTGGTTTTCAGAATTTTGATCGCTTTGCGCTGTTGCCCTGTGGATGCATAACACCGCCCAGCAAGTGCAGCAGCGGGAACCAGCGCCCCGTCAAGCCCATGGGCCTCAACCGCAAGATCAAGGGCATGCGATGGGTTGGCCTCTTCCTCGGCCAAAGCTTGTGCTGTTAAAAGCGCTGCTTGTTTGCGGTGGCCTTCCGGGCGCGCCATCAGCCCTGCCTTCACCTGTTGGCCAATGCTTAATGCCGCCGCGGCCCAATCACGTTGGGCCAAATGAGATTGCAAAACCGCAGAGGATGCCCACGGCAGCCTGGCATTTTTTTTGAGGGCTGTTTCAGCGTGGCTTCGCGCAGCGGGCCAATCGCCTGCTTGCTGGGCGTCAGCAAAAAGCCCACGCAAGCCTAACAATTCTGTTTCAGGCGATTGTGCCATGCCTTCAAAAACACGCTTCACCTCGGCGCGGTCTCCACGCAGTTGGGCTGCCTGTGCGCCAAGCAATTTAACCAGCGGCTCATTCTTCAATGTTTCGCCAGCAATCCTTGCGTGTTTGGCCGCAGCTTGTGCATCGCCGGCACCGGCGGCAACAATTCCGCGTGAAAGCGCCTCGTAAGCTTTACGGGTTTTACGCAACCGCAAAATATCACGTGCAGCAGCAGGGCTTCGCCAAATTTTGCGAACAAGCGAAACGAAAAACCACAAGATGAAAACACCAAGACCAAGCACAACTGTGCTCACCAAAACCGAAAGGTGAATTTCGCGGCCAAGCCATTGAATGGTCACACTGCCAGGCCTGTCTGCCAGCCAAGCAAAACTTAAGGCAGCGATCAAAAGCAAAGCAAAGCGCCACAGCAATTTGATCATCGTCAACCCTTTGCCGCCAAGAGAAGCGAAACCTCTGAAGTGGTTTTTGCCAACGCTTTTTCAACCGCAATGCGCGAAACGACTTTCTCGCGCCAACGCTGAAGATCAGGCGAAAGTGTCAATCCTGATTTGTCTAAAATATCCAATGCTTGGGCATAATCACCCGAGGCCACCAAAGCCGAGGCTTTTTGCGCAACAATTGAAATATCGCTAGCGTCAATCGTCTTGATTGAAACCAAACCCGAAAAATATGAACCAATATGATCGAGCCAAGATTGCGGCATAGCTGGCTTAACTTCGACCTTTGGCAGCTTGGCCACAATGCCATCAATCTCTGTTGCAAGCTGTGCTGCATTGGCTGAACCCGTCTGCGCGACACTGCCCAAAACATCCAAGCCCTCCACCTTTGGGGCCAATTTTTTTAAGGTATCAAAATCAGCTTGGAAGGAAACGCCATCGGAAATTTTGGTTTTTATTGTGGTTATCGCCAAGGCCAGAGCGGCAGATTCATTCTTTGCAACAACGGGCGCTGCGTTGAGCGCGGCCAAAGATTTCTCTAACGC
>JAYUHQ010000107.1:0-2100 GCA_043766895.1 Aestuariivirga sp. | reverse complement strand
GTTCCTCGTCAAAGCAGCGCTGATAGAACTCCGCCACCGTTTGCCGCTCCAACTCGTCGCATTTGTTCAGGAAGGTCAGGCGGAAGGCATAGCCCAGATTGCGCAATATCTCGGCGTTTTGCGCCCATGTTATCACCGTGCGCGGGCTCATCACCGTTGATAAATCACCCTGCATGAAGGAATTGCGGGTTAAATCAGCCACCCGCACCATATTGGAAATAATCTTGCGGCCCTTTTCAGTATCATAAGATTTATTCTTCGACATCACCACGCCAACTTCCTGCGCATGAGGCAGATAGTTGAGCGTGGACACGATTGACCATCTGTCCATCTGTGCTTGGTTGATCTGTTGGGTGCCATGATAAAGGCCAGTGGTGTCGCCCAAGCCCACTGTGTTGGCCGTGGCAAACAACCGAAACGCTTGGTGCGGCCTGATAACGCGCGATTGATCAAGCAATGTCAGCTTGCCAGAGCTTTCCAAAATACGTTGAATAACAAACATCACATCAGGCCGGCCTGCATCATATTCATCAAACACCAAAGCCACGTTGTGTTGATAAGCCCAAGGCAAAATGCCTTCTTTAAATTCGGTTATCTGTTTGCCATCTTTCAAAACAATGGCGTCTTTGCCGATCAAATCAATGCGGCTGATATGGCTATCCAAGTTGATACGAATGCACGGCCAGTTTAACCGTGCGGCCACTTGTTCAACATGGGTGGACTTACCAGTGCCATGATAACCCGAAATCATCACCCGGCGGTTATAGGCAAAGCCCGCCAAAATGGCCAAAGTGGTTTCTTTGTTGAAAAGATAATCGGGGTCAATCTCTGGCACATGTTCGGTGCGTTCAGCAAAAGCGTTGATCTGCATGTTGGAATCAAAACCAAACAATTGCGATACGGAAGCCTTTTGATCTGGCAGTTCAGGAGCATGGACCATTATTATTACTTTTCACAAATTTCAAAAATGTTTCTAGAGGGTTGGCAAGATTCCAGCAAGCTTAGCAGAAACCTGTGTCACGCAAGGTGTCATAGGCTTTGATGACAGCTTTCAGCGTGTCTTCATTGGCGCGGCTACCTTGGTTGGCATCAGGGTGAAGCCGCTTGACCAAAGTTTTATATTTAGATTTTACTTCTTCTGGCTTGGCATCTTCGGGCAAGCCCAAAGCCTGCAAGGCTTCCAATTCATTGCGCCGCAAAGCGCGGCCATGCTTGGCATTGGTTTTAATCTTTTCTTTCAAAAGCAAATTCAGCGGATCATCAATGCGCTTGGCATCACGCCGGGCCGCACCCACAAAGGCTGAATTGCTTTGGCCCAATTTCCATGTGGGCCGGTGGCCCGTTTGCGCATCTTTGCGAAAATCGGCCTGATCAGCATCTTTCATGCCATCAAAGTAATTATAGGTCTTGTTATAGGCCTGCGTGTGCGCGGTGCAATAATTCCAAAATTGCCCCTCTGCGCCACGGCCCTTGGGGGCCTTGTGCTTGGCGGGTTGATCACAACCGGGCCATTCACAGGGTTTAATGGCGGCTTCAGCCTTGGCTTTTGCTGAAGCGGCGGGCTTGATGCGGATTTTGTCGAAGATTTTTGAATCGAGTTTCATGAGGGTTGAGAGTATGGTGGTTTAAGAGACATTTTTCAACCAAAACGAAAGCGAATATGCAGAATCTTCTGGGGCCAATTGGCACAATTCTAGAGACCAAATTGAATGCGGCATTTCAGCCCACAAGGCTTGACGTGATTGATGAGTCAAACCAACACCATGGCCATGCCGGAGCCCATCCCTCTGGCGAAAGCCATTTTCGCGTTATCATTGCAGCTGCGGCCTTTTCCGGCAAAACCCGTGTGGCACAACATCGCCTCATCAACCAAGCTTTGGCACACGAGTTAAAAACCCGCGTTCATGCTTTGGCCATTGAAATTGTTGATCAGGCTTAGCCCGTTTCATTTTCAATTTTGATCGGCTCTATCTTTACCACTTTGATTACGGTTATTTGTTGTTTGCGCTTTTTGAGAACTTCAAAGCGAAACCCATGAAAATTAAACGCTTGGCCCACTTCGGGGATCATTTGGGCTTCATGAATTACCAATCCAGCAAG
>JAYUHQ010000106.1:0-2113 GCA_043766895.1 Aestuariivirga sp. | reverse complement strand
TCATCATTACCAATGATGTGCTCTACCACTGAGCTACAGCAGCTTGTGCCCTGTTTCGTGGCTTCACATGCCACAGCTTCTTGCGTTTCGCAACCCTTCGTGATGAAACACCCGGCAAGATGAATCAGAAGCCCCCATCACCCATTGTTCTGGCCCGCAAAAAGCGTGAGGCGGCGGCCTTGAAAGCCAATCTCAAACGCCGAAAAGTACAGGCAATGAAAGTAGAAAAGCCTGATCCCCTTGATTTAGCGCTGGTTTCACCCCAAATAAATGAAACGGATTGAAGCAGCATTTTCCTTTTTTCTCCATCGGCGGGCTTGACCCGCCGAACCAGCCTTTTCAGGTTGTGAGTGCGTTGAGCAAGTGGATCGGCGGGTCAAGCCCGCCGATGGAGAAAACAAGAGTCTGACCTAGAAACAAGGAATCTACTTACCGATGAGCTGGGGCGACATTTTTGATCAAAGCAAAATTGCCGCGGGCGGCTTGCGCGATTTTGCCAACAATCTCAACGCACCCACAATTCGCTTAGGCGTAACGGGCCTTTCGCGTGCGGGCAAAACCGTGTTCATCACATCGCTTATCCATGCCCTTCTGAAACAGGCAAGGCTTCCGGTGTTTGAGGCCCAAGCCCAAGGACGCATCACCAAAGCCTATCTCGAGCCACAGCCAGACGATGATTTACCCCGGTTTCCTTATGAAAAAAATTTGGCCCTGCTGACGGCCGACAATCGGCAATGGCCGGAAGGGACGCGCCAAATCAGTCAGCTGCGCTTGACCCTTGAATATTTGCCCGAAAGTTTTTTCGCCAGAAATTTTAGCAGTGGCAAATTGCATATCGATATTATCGACTATCCCGGCGAATGGTTGTTAGATTTGCCTTTGATGCACCAGTCTTATCAACAATGGGCCAGCGCCATGGTAAAAGCCAGCCGCAAGGCTGAACGCATTGGCCAAGCGCGCCAATGGCACAGCCATTTGGCTTCCCTTTCGCCGGGTGCGCCTGCTGATGAATTAGAAGCTGTAAAGGCCGCCGAAATATACACGGCCTATCTCAAATCGTGCCGAAACCAAGAATTGTCGTTGTCGAGTTTACCTCCGGGACGGTTTTTGATGCCGGGCGATCTCGAAGGCTCGCCTCTGTTGTCGTTTGCGCCGCTTGATGTGGCCCATGATGCAGTTTTCACTTCGGGAAGCTTGGGTGCATTGATGGAGCGGCGCTATCAATCCTATGTTTCTCGCGTGGTGAAGCCGTTTTATTTCGGTCATTTTGCAAGGTTAGATCGGCAGATTGTTTTGGTGGATGCTTTAACCGCGTTGAATGCTGGCGCACCTGCAGTGAATGATTTACGCGATGCTTTGGCCGAAGTTATGGCCAGCTTTCGCTTGGGCGCGAACAATCTGATCACCAACATTTTTGGCAAGCGCATCGAAAAGGTTTTATTTGCGGCCACCAAAGCAGATCTTATTCACCACGACAGCCATGACCGCATGGAAGAAATTTTGCGTCGCTTGGTTGATGAAGCAGCCAACCGGGCAGAATTTCAAGGCGCCACAATTGCTGTTGCCGCAATTGCTGCCATTCGTTCCACCCGCGAAGCAACGGTACATGACAAGCTTGGCGATTTGCACTGCATTGCCGGAACGCCGGAAAAGAATGAAAAAATCGGCGATGATGTTTTTGACGGCAACGCAGAGGCTGCAATTTTTCCCGGCGATTTGCCATTGGATCCCAATGCCGCGTTGAACGGTTTAACCCAAGGCAAATTGCACTTTGTAAAATTTCGCCCACCGCTGTTAAACGGTGAAACGTTTGCCCATATCAGGCTTGATCGCGCCCTTGAATTTCTAATCGGAGATTGTTTTCCATGAGTGCCGAACCGCGCGCGCCCAAGGCATTTCGCTTGCATGAACCAAAGCCAACAAAGGCCAAGCACCCTAAGATTGAATTTGATGCAGAACCACCCAGTTCTGAACTGGTGCCCGCACCTTTGGCCAATGCGCAAAAACAATCTCGTCGAACGCCTTGGGGCAACATTCTCCTCACCAGCTTGGGCGCGTTGTTGGTCATGTGGCTGGGCTTGGCCACCACCAAATTGGTGGAAGATTTTTTTGC
>JAYUHQ010000105.1:0-2124 GCA_043766895.1 Aestuariivirga sp. | reverse complement strand
TGATGCATGCATGCATGTCTCTGGGCTTCGAAGGCAAATATCGCTCGGCTGGTGGCGATGTTTCTTTGCAACAGCTAAGACGCGATGTTTATCAAACATTGCGCGCCAGAGAACCTCGCGTTACTGAAGAACTATCGCCCCACTGGCGCGGACAAAATATAGCCGCTGAATATGTACGCCGTGCCATTCCGCTTTGGGCAATTGCGTCAAGTGCTGCGGGCATTCTGCTTCTGGCCTTCATGACATTCCGTTGGTTGCTAGGTGATTTGACACAGCAAACCGAAACCCAACTTGCAGCACTTCACCCGCTTGCGCCGGTCAACATTCAGCGCGTTGCATTTAAACCGTTTGTGCCACCAGTTGTTCCACAAAGCACCCAGCTTGAACGAATTCGAGAACAGCTTGCAACCGATATAGCTGCCAAAAAATTGGCGGCTGATTATTCCGGCAAAGACATTGTCATCCGTCTTTTGAATGATGCTGTCTTTGACAAAGGCAGCGCCACTGTAAGGCAAGGATTTGTCGATTCAATTGGGCGAATTGCGGCCACACTGAACAAAGAAAACGGCAAAATTAGAATTGTTGGCCATACAGACAATACGCCAATTCTTGGTTCGATAAAATTCAAAGACAATCAAGATCTCTCAGAGCAGCGCGCCCAAGCGGTTGCGTTGATTTTAGTTACCGGAATTTCCGATCCCCGCCGCTTGGTCACACAAGGCTTGGCGGATACATCGCCGATCGATACAGGAAACACGCCCGAGGCAAGGGCGAAAAATCGCCGGGTTGACGTTTTCATCCCACGTGAGGATCCACAATGAAGCGTTGGCTCATTCTTATCTTCAGCATTTTTGCGATAATCACGTTTTGCATTTTGATTTGGTTCGTTCTGCCATTGATCGCCATTGCCGGAGTGGAACCCTTTCTAAACGGCTGGTTGCGCCTTGCAATGATTGTGCTTCTGCTGGCAATCTATTTTGGCGTTCTTGCATATAAAATCCATAACCATCGCAAGGCATCACAAGAGCTTTCTCAAAGCCTCACCAACAACGACGCCGAAGACGATAATTCAGACGCAACAGTTCTTGCCGAAAAAATGCAAGATGCTTTGCTTATGCTCAAAGGCTCCAATAAATCAAAAGGCGATTATCTTTATGAGCTTCCTTGGTATTTAATTATTGGCCCACCTGGCGCCGGCAAAACCACAGCGTTGATGAATTGCGGTCTGAAATTCCCCCTTGCTACCCACGGCTCTGGCCCTGTCGCAGGCATAGGCGGAACCCGTTATTGTGATTGGTGGTTTACTGAGGATGCCGTGTTTGTTGACACCGCTGGCCGCTATACGACGCAAGACTCAGATGCAGCTTCTGATCGGAAAAGCTGGCTTTCCTTTCTCGAGTTGTTGAAAAAAAACCGGCCGCGTCAACCGATCAATGGCGCACTTATCGCCATCAGCATCGGCGACCTTCTTTCCCTCAAACAAGTCGAAGTTGCTTCACACGCAATTGCCATTCGCAAGCGCTTGTCTGAATTGAACAACCATTTGCAGGTGGATTTTCCAGTCTATGTTGTGTTCACCAAGTCTGATTTGATTTCAGGGTTTATGGAGTATTTTGGACAACTGGATGATCAAAAACGCAAAGCAGTGTGGGGGGCCACATTTCAAACCAGCAACAAAAAAGAAAACCGTGTTGGCGACGTGGGCACTGAAATTGACCTTCTGATTTCTCGCTTAACAGCTGAACTTACAGACCGCCTGCAAGAAGAGCCAGATCCTGTTGCCCGGGTCAAAATTATTGGATTGCCATCGCAAATGGTGGCGCTCAAGCCTGCTATAACTCAATTCCTCAATCAAATTTTCGAACCCACCCGATATCAGACAAGTGCTGCATTGCGTGGTTTTTACTTTACCTCAGGCACACAAGAAGGCACGCCAATTGATCGTGTGTTGGGCAATATTTCGCGAAGCCTTGGGCTTCAATCCAGCGTGTCATCGGCTTATTCAGGTCGGTCGCGCAGCTACTTTTTAGAACATCTCTTGACCAAAGTTGTCTTTGGCGAAGCCGGTTGGGTTTCAACAAACACGCGTGCCGTAAGACGCAATGTTTTGCTGCGTACGGCAAG
>JAYUHQ010000104.1:0-5738 GCA_043766895.1 Aestuariivirga sp. | reverse complement strand
TCCATCGAGGATGGTTCAAGGCTGGTGGGGCGTGTGACTGTTGCATCGCCTAAGAATGTGAACTCTTCGACGGGTCTCGTTCCGCAATGGGGGCAAGGTATCAGCATGGGTTCATCATCAATGTAAATTGGGCGTAGCCCCCTGCCCTTTCTCATCCAGCACAAGACCACGGCGGAAGCGATCCAAGCGGTAGGCTGTGGCCACTTTATGCGGTTCATTTTTGGCGATTAAATGCGCGTAGCAAAAGCCAGATGCGGGTGTCGCTTTGAAACCGCCATAGCACCAACCTGCATTTAAATATAATCCGTGTACTGATGTTTTATCAATGACGGGTGAACCATCCATCGACATATCCATAACGCCGCCCCAGGAACGCAATACACGCACACGAGCGATAGACGGTATCATGGCAACACCAGCTTCAATCACATGTTCAACCATCGGCAAATTTCCACGCTGGGCATATGAATTATAGCCATCAATATCGCCGCCAAACACTAGACCGCCCTTATCTGATTGCGAAACATAAAAATGGCCCGCGCCGAAAGTTACCACGCCATCAATATAGGGCTTCAACCCTTCAGACACGAAGGCTTGCAGCACATGGCTTTCGATGGGCAATTTTAATCCGGCCATGGCGGCCACCTCAGATGAATGGCCCGCTGCACACAGCGCCAATTTTTTACATTTGATTGCGCCGCGCGATGTTTGCACGCCGACTACTTTTCCACTTTCAGTTTGAATGCCAGTCAACTCACATCCTTGCAAAATATCAACGCCGCGCAAATCAGCCCCGCGGGCATAACCCCAAGCCACAGCATCATGGCGCACCGTGCCGCCGCGCCGCTGGAGAAGACCGCCCTTGATCGGAAAGCGCGCATTTTCATAGTCAAAGAACGGATACATTTGCTGCACAGATTGACGATCTAAAAGTTCTGCATCAACACCGTCAATGCGCATGGCGTTGCCGCGCCGTGCGAAGGCATCACGCTGGGCATCGGTGTGGCACAAGTTCAATACACCGCGTTGCGAAACCATGGCGTTGAAGTTGAAATCTTGCTCCAAATTTTCCCACAACTTCATCGACATTTCATAGAATGGATTATTGCCGGGCAGTTGGTAGTTGGAACGAATAATCGTGGTGTTGCGACCAACATTGCCAGAACCGATATAGTTCTTTTCCAACACCGCAATATTTTTCAAGCCGTGTTCTTTGGCAAGATAATAGGCTGTGGCCAAGCCATGGCCGCCGCCACCCACAATGATGATGTCATATTCTTTCTTCGGCTCAGGCGAACGCCACGCCGCTTGCCAATTTTTATGGCCAGACAGAGAATTCTTGAGAAGTGAAAAGACAGAATATTTCATCAGCAGTCCAAAGTGGTGTCACGTTCCCATTGGGTGAGGTGGCGGGCATATTGGTTCCACTCATTATACTTCAACTTGAGATAACCGGATGACACCTCTTCACCTAAAGCTGCACGCAGCATAGTGCTTTTTTCGAAATTACGCAGCGCATCGAGAAGATTGAGCGGAAGTTTCTTCAAATCTTTCACGGTGTGGCTTTGTGTATACATATCAATATCAAGGCGTTTGCCCGGATTGGTTTTGCGTTCGATACCATCCATGCCCGCAGCTAAAATGCCAGCCAGCATTAAATAGGGATTGGCAGAAGGATCGGGCAACCTGAATTCGCAGCGGCCAGCATCTGGGATGCGCACCATATGCGTGCGGTTATTGCCGCCGAAGCTGACAGTGTTGGGTGACCACGTTGCGCCAGACACAGTGCGCGGCGCATTGATGCGCTTGTAAGAGTTTACCGTTGGGTTGGTGATGGCCACCAATGCTTCGGCATGTTCGATCAAACCGCCGATGAAATTATAGGCCAAGGGTGAAAGGCCCATTTCATCAGATGCGCTTTCAAACAGATTTTTCTTGCCAGCTTTATCCCACACCGAAAGATGGGCGTGGCAACCGTTGCCCGATAAATTGATGAATGGCTTGGGCATAAATGTTGCGCGCATGCCATGCTTTTCAGCAATGGCTTTGACCATGAATTTGAAAAAGGCAAGTTGATCAGCGGTGGTCAGCGCATCGCTAAAATTCCAATTAATTTCGAATTGACCGTTGGCATCTTCGTGGTCGTTTTGATAAGGGCCCCAGCCGAGCTTTGTCATAATATCGCAAATCTCAGTGATCACATCCAGGCGGCGCATAATCGCCGATTGATCATAACAAGGCTTTTCTTGATGGTCTTTCGTGTCTGAAGGGGCTGAGCCATCAGCATTGATCAAATGGAATTCGGGTTCACAGCCTGCCATCAATTTCATGTTCTGCTTGGCGGCGCGTTCCATGCCGCGCTTCAAAGCAAGGCGCGGCGCTTGTTCCAACGGCTTGCCACTCATATGCGGATCACCCGCCATCCATGCGATTTCAGGTTTCCAAGGCAATTGGATTAACGTGCTTGTGTCTGGGTAAACCAAAACATCGGGGTGGGCGGGCGTTTGATCAAGCCACGTTGCAAAACCTGCAAAACCAGCGCCCGCCTTTTGCATTTTATTACCAGCCTCAGCTGGCACAAGTTTGGCGCGTTGGGTGCCGAACAAATCAGTGTAGTTGAACAGGAAATATTTTACCTTGTTCTTCTTGGCATATGCGACGAGATCTAAAGCCATTGTTCCGCTCCTGATATTTTTTTATTTTTTAAAACCGTGTCTTCCCCGGTATCCAATCCGTGCCCGCCAGTGGCACTTGTGCCATTGCTGCGGCTTCGATGGTTAAAGCACACAGATCTTCAGGTTCCAAATTATGCACATGGCTTTTGCCGTTGGCGCGCGCAATTGTTTGGGCCTCGAGGGTGAGCACTTTTAAATAATTGTAAAGGCGGCGGCCTGCTTTAACGGGGTCCAAGCGTTTGGACAATTCAGGGTCTTGCGTGGTGATGCCTGCGGGGTCACGGCCCTCGTGCCAATCATCATAAGCGCCTGCTGTTGTGCCAAGTGCATTATATTCAGCTTCATAATGTGGGTCATTGTCTCCCAAAGCCACAAGTGCCGCTGTGCCGATTGAAACGGCATCAGCGCCCAATGCCAAAGCCTTGGCCACATCTGCGCCATTGCGAATGCCGCCAGACACAATCAGTTGAACTTTACGGTGCATGTTCAATTCTTGAAGGGCACGAACGGCGGGGCGAATGCAGGCCAAAGTTGGTTGGCCCACATGTTCAATGAACACCTCTTGCGTTGCTGCTGTGCCGCCCTGCATGCCGTCAACCACCACAACATCTGCGCCCGCCTTAACGGCAAGGGCCACATCATAATAAGGCCGTGCGCCACCGATTTTTACGTAGATGGGTTTTTCCCAATTGGTGATTTCGCGCAGTTCAGCAATTTTAATTTCAAGGTCATCAGGCCCCGTCCAATCGGGGTGGCGGCAGGCCGAACGTTGGTCAATGCCCTTGGGCAGGCAACGCATGGCGGCCACGCGATCTGATATTTTTTGGCCAAGCAACATGCCGCCGCCGCCTGGCTTTGCGCCCTGGCCGATCACTACCTCAATGGCATCAGCTTTGCGCAAATCATCCGGGTTCATGCCGTAACGCGAAGGCAGATATTGATAGACCAGATATTTGGATTGGCCGCGTTCTTCCGGCGTCATGCCGCCATCGCCTGTGGTGGTTGATGTGCCAGCAGCAGATGCGCCGCGACCCAAGGCTTCCTTGGCATTGGCCGAGAGGGAGCCAAAGCTCATACCCGCGATGGTAATGGGGATTTGCAGGTGAATTGGCTTTTTGGCAAAGCGGGTGCCCAGCACGACATCGGTGCCGCATTTTTCGCGATAACCTTCGAGTGGGTAACGCGAGATGGAAGCGCCTAAAAATAATAAGTCATCAAAATGCGGCAGCTTGCGTTTGGCACCAGCGCCGCGAATATCATAAATGCCGGTTGAAGCGGCGCGGCGAATTTCGGCCAGCGTTGAATCATCAAAAGTTGCCGATTTGCGCGGCGGCGTGCGAGGGGTGTTTTCCATCTTGTCCTCAGTATGCGTCGGCGTGGTCAACGCTGAAATTATAAAGTTTTCGGGCCGAGCCATAGCGTTTGAAATCGCTTGGCTTTTCTTTGCGGCCAGCGGCTTTGAGCAAGCGCTCTAAATCGGCGATGTGTTCGGCGCGCATTTCTTTTTCAATGCAATCAGCACCAAGGCTTGCCACTTTGCCTTTCACATAAAGGCGGGCTTCGTAAATTGAATCGCCCAGTGCATCGCCGGCATCGCCGCACACAACCAAATTGCCGCGCTGGCCCATGAAGGCCGACATGTGGCCAACCGAACCGCCCACCACAATATCAATGCCCTTCATAGAAATGCCGCAGCGTGATGAAGCATCGCCGTCAATCACCAACAAGCCGCCATTGCCTGTGGCACCAGCGGACTCGGATGAATTGCCTTTTACCCAAACAAGACCAGACATCATATTTTCTGCCGTGCCAACGCCAGCGTGGCCATGAATGGTAATTTCTGAATGCTGGTTCATGCCACCACAATAGAACCCAACATGGCCGTTGATTTCAACTTGCAAAGGAGCGCTCAACCCAACGGCAATGTTGTGTTGGCCTTTGGGGTTTTTCACCACCCAATGTTTTTCATTGGTGTTGGCAGGCAATGTTTGCAGGGTGGAATTTATACCACGCACGCCAACGGTTGATTGATCAAGTTCGTTCATGCGTGGCCCCACGTGTAAATTTTCGCTGGTTCTGGTTCCCAGATTTTTGCATCGTCAGCGCCCGGCAAATGGGCGATGGCGCGATATTCGGTGGCCATGGCAACCCAATCATCAGTTTCAGCCATCACCGCATGTTTGCAGGCAATGGGATCGCGCACCACCGCAAAACCATCGGCTGTTCCCACCAAGAATGTGAAGAACCCATCTAAATCTTTAAGGCCAGATTCTAACGCTTCTTTCAGCGTTGAGCCTGTGCGCAACTTATGCGTCATGTAAGCGGCGGCCACTTCGGTGTCGTTCTCGGTTTGAAATTCCATGCCTTCTTTGCGCAAAGTTTCACGCAGGCGATTGTGGTTGGAAAGCGAACCATTGTGAACCAAACATAAATCAGCACCCGTTGCAAAAGGGTGAGAGCCTGCTGTTGTCACAGCACTTTCAGTTGCCATGCGCGTGTGGCCAATGATGTGGGTGCCGCTGGCATTGTCTAAATCAAACTTGTCATAAACATTGGCAGGAAGGCCCGTTTCCTTGAAAATCTCGATTGTGTGGCCAGAGCCAACAACCCGCACTTCAGGGTGGTGTTGCTTTAGCCACTTTATCACCGAAGCTTCTTTGGCGGTGGTTACAAGAATGCAGTGATTGCCGATTTGTTTGACGGTACAATCACATTTCAGGGCTTTTTCCAAGCCCACATCAATTTTCTTCCAATCATAATTGGCATTATCATGGGCGAGCGAGAATTTGGTTTCAGATTTTTTGGTGGGGTTGCGATAAATGGCAACGCCAGCCGAATCTGGTCCGCGATTGGTCATCTCAATCAACATGGGCTTGAACATTTTGCCCAGCTTGGATTTCAATTTTGGGTTTTTAAGGTAAAGTCCTACAATGCCACACATGACCATCTGCCTTTTCAAGAAGCGTGGATTGAACTTAGCAGTGCGGCAAAGCATTTTCAACTATCAGGAAATATTTATTCACTAGGGGAATGGGCGGTTTTAAGCCTTGCAACCCGCCAAGC
>JAYUHQ010000103.1:0-15216 GCA_043766895.1 Aestuariivirga sp. | reverse complement strand
TATTTTATAAATCGGCCGCAATGGCATTGGCTCTTTTTGCCTTTGTGCCCGTGGCCCAAGCCAAGGTGTTTTCAATCCCATCAGAAAACGCCATTGCCACTGTTAATGTTCCCGATGATTGGAAGCCAAACGAAACCGACAAGGGCATCGAAATGAATTCGCCTGATAGCGGCATTTATGTTGACGCTGAAGAAGTGCAAGGTGCTGATATTACTGCAGCAGTTACAGAAACCGTGAAGTTGTTGACCAAACAAGGATTGGTTATCGATGAAAGCAGCAAGCAAGAAGCTGACTCTGAAAAGAACGGCCTTAAAATGCATGACTTTCTTTACAAGGGCAAAGACAACGATGGCCCAACCAATTTCAGTCTCACGCTGATCGAAACTTCAATTCCCGATAAATATCTGATGTTAACATTCTGGGGTTCAGACGCTGCTGTAAAAGCCAATGACAAAGTGTTGGGCGATATTGCCCAAAGCGTTCAATTGACCAAGCAATAATTCGCCAAGAGCATAGGGTCAAAAACAATCCGCCAGTATTGCAAAAGCAAACTGGCGGATTTTATCGAGGTTTTATCTCAATGAGGCGCGCGCCACTCCATTGAGCGAACTTTGGATGGCCGGATTATTTTTGCGGGCCTTTGCGCTTTTTCCATTCAGGCTTTTCTTTGCGCGGTGGTGGGTTGCCTGTTGCGATCATTTCTTTCAGTGCGCGCTCATATTCTGGCGTGCCCGGGCGTTCTTTTTTAAGCGAGCCCTTTTGCGATGGATCATATTTCGGTTTGCGCGGTTTATCGAACTTGGGTTTGTCGCCTTCCACATGGGGCTTGCGATCTTCATAAGCACCACCACCTTCAGCGGGTTTGCCGCGCGGCTTATCGAACTTTGGTTTGAAGGCGCGCTTTTCGTGTGATGGTTCGGGCGCACCCGTCATCAATTCGATTTTCACATCATCATCTGCTTCGGTTTTGGCGGCGGCGATAAATTTGGCCACCATGGCATTAGCAATTTCAAAACGTGTTTCATGTTCAGAAATTTTAATGGCACCAATATCAGGCTTGGTCACTTTGCCACGACGACAAATCATGGGCAGCAGCCATTTTGGATCTGCGTTTTGTTTGCGCCCAATATCCATTTTGAACCATGAGAAATTGCTGGGGCCAGAACCGCGCTCAAAGCGTTTGGATTGTTTAAAGCTATCGCCTTCGCGCCCAGGGCCTGGGTCAAATACATCTTCGGCCGCAGGCAAGCGCGAACGATAAATGCGCACCAAAGCCGCCGCGATATCTTCAGGCGAACGTGAAGCCAAAACCAGCTTTGCCATTTCCAAATCTTCTTCAGAAGAAGGCGCTGTTAAAATGGGGTCTTGCATCATGCGTTGTTGATCAAGCTTGCGAATATCATCAGCTTGGGGAACGCCGCTCCACACTGGTGCCACACCCGCTTCACGCAACAGGCGTTCAGCCTTGCTGCGGCGCGACAGGGGAACCAGCACAACGCTCACGCCCTTTTTGCCAGCACGGCCTGTGCGCCCCGAACGATGTTGCAAAATTTCAGCATCATTGGGCAGATCAGCGTGGATAACCAGATTGAGGTTGGGAAGATCAATGCCGCGCGCGGCCACATCGGTTGCCACACAAACCCGCGCGCGCCCATCACGCAACGCTTGCAGCGCGTGGTTACGCTCGCTCTGGCTAAGCTCTCCTGACAAATTCACCGCATGAAAGCCACGCTCAGACAAAGTCGCGTGCAAATGTTTCACATGTTCGCGCGTGTTGCAAAAAACTATTGCACTTTGCGATTCAACAAAGCGCAACACGTTCACAACAGCATGTTCCAATTCATTGGGCGCAACGCGCATGGCCCGATATTCAATATCAGCGTGTGCCCGGCTTTCGCCCAAAGTTTCAATGCGCAAAGAATTTTTCTGATAACGCTTGGCCAAAAGCGCAATGGGTTTTGGCATTGTTGCTGAAAACAACAAGGTGCGCCGCGTTTGGGGCGTGGCTTCCAAAATGAATTCAAGATCTTCACGAAAACCCAGATCAAGCATCTCGTCTGCTTCATCCAGAACCACAGCTTTCAATGCTTTGATATCCAGAACGCCGCGTTCCAAATGGTCACGCAAGCGGCCCGGTGTGCCCACCACAATATGTGCGCCGTCATACAATTGGCGGCGTTCGCGCTTGGGGTCCATGCCGCCCACGCAAGACAGAATGCGAGCCCCCGTGTAAGCATAAAGCCAGGTGAGTTCGCGTTCCACCTGCATGGCAAGTTCACGCGTGGGTGCCACAATCAGCGCAACTGGGCTTGCATCAAGGGGAAAGCGATCAGCATCGCCCAACAAGGTTTTGGCAATGGCCAAGCCATAAGCCACCGTTTTGCCCGAACCTGTTTGTGCAGACACAACCAAATCGCGGCCTTCGGCATTATCTTCCATAACCGCCATTTGCACAGGCGTTGGATCATCATATTTGCGCTCGGTAAGCGCGCGAGAAAGACTGTCAATCGTTTGAGGAAAAGGCAAGGGATCTGGTGCTATTCTTTAAAGGGGGTGGGCTTGTTCAAACAAGCAATGAGGCCCGCCGATAGCACCAATAGAGCAAAAGTGCAAAGGTGAACCCTTATGCCGCTTTTTCTTTCACAAAACTGGCAATCTCGTTCAAGAAAATTTGCCCAAACTGTTCCTGTTTGGCTTCACCTATTCCGTGCACTTCGCCAAAATCCCAACGCGTTAGTGGAATCTTTGCGGCCATGTCGATCAAGGTGCGATCTGAAAAAATAATATACGCCGCAACACCGCGCGATTTTGCCAGTTTCATGCGCAGGGCTTTCAAACGCACCAGCAAAGCATCTGATTTGGCAGACATGCCTTGGCTTTGTTTGGCGTTGCGTTCCTGGCGCTGCGCGCGAAGGCTGGGCAAGGCCGCGGTTTGGTTCATATCAACATAGCCCAAACACGCGTCACAGTTGTTGCAGGGTTCAGCAGCTTCACCAAAATAGCGCAGCAATATTTGTCGGCGGCAACTGGTGGCTTGGGCAAAGTTTACCAAGCTGTTCAAACGCCGCTGTTGTTGTTTCACAAATTTTTCGTCACCACCTTCATTGTCAATAAATTTGCGGCGCATCACCACATCTTGCATGCCAAAGATCATATGGGCATCAGCGCTTTCGCCATCACGCCCCGCACGACCAATTTCTTGATAATAAGCATCAAGCGTTCCGGGCAAATCCGCATGAAACACAAAGCGCACATCGGGCTTATCAATGCCCATGCCAAAGGCGATGGTGGCACAAATGATAATGCTTTTTTCAGCCATGAATATATTTTGATGTTCAGCCCGTATCTCAGCGGGCAAGCCTGCGTGATAGGGATAGGCTTTATAGCCTTCGTCTTTTAATTCTTCGGCGCATTGTTCAGCCTTCTTGCGTGAAAGCGCATAGACAATGCCGCTTTCGCCTTTTCGGCCCTTCAGAAATTCCAACAGTTGTTTGCTGCCGTTGGTTTTGCGTTCCACTGCCAATTTAATATTGGGCCTGTCAAAGCCTGAAACATAAACATCGGCCTCACCACCGAAAATTTTCTTCACCATATCTTGGCGCGTGGCTTCGTCTGCGGTTGCTGTAAACGCGCCAATGGGCACACCGGGGAAGGCTGTTTTCAAATGTTGCAAGGCATCATATTCGGGCCTGAACGATGCGCCCCATTGCGAAATGCAATGCGCCTCATCCACCGCAATCAACGCCACATTTAAGCGCTGCAAGGCGCTGATCATGCGGTCTGTCATCAAGCGTTCGGGCGCCAAATATAAGATGCGCACAACGCCTGATGCAACGCGCTGCCAAATTTCAATATTGTCTTCACGCGTGGCCGCTGAATTAATCGTCTCTGCCGCAACGCCTGAAAGTTTGAGCGTCGCCACTTGGTCTTGCATCAACGCCACCAGCGGCGAGACAACAATGGTTAGCGCGTTTTTGACAAGTGCGGGGATTTGAAAACACAATGATTTGCCGGCACCTGTTGGCATAACCGCCAAAACATTGCGGCCTGCCAACAGGCTATCAACAATCATTTCTTGCCCGGGACGAAAACTGTCATAACCAAACACATCGCGCAGAATTTTATGTTTGGGCAAGTCTAGACATCCTCATTTGCCGGACATTGGAATCAGTGATTACATATGACGAATGAGGCCTTCGCACACAATCATAATCACCAAACATACAATCCAATATCCAGCATCGACATAGCGCGCATAGGCTGATTTGCCGCTAAAGCTGCCGCCGGAATAGGCAAGAACCGTGAACGCCACAGTGGCAAGGACAACTGTGGAAAGCGCGCTTGAAACGGCGGTGACACCAACAAACCAGCTCATCAATAAAAGGCCAATGCCTTGTGCTGCCATGGCGCCAGCGGGCATTTGATCACCTGTTCCCATTTTAACGCCAGAACCTGCCGCCCATTTTTCGCCAAACAGTTTTGGTGAATACCAAAGCCAGCCCGCCAAAAATGAAACAATTGCGCCAGCTATAACGGCAAGCCAGCTTACGCCAGTTGTAATTTCGCCCATTTTATTTCCCCTCTTGTTTTCTTGTTAGAGGGTAAGATTAGCACGCAAAGCAGTGCGCCGCCATTGCGAACCAAGTGCGGCGCTTGATCGTTCAGCCCCGCAACAGCGGCATGCCCATTACTGCCATTGCAAATGTTGCGGCCATGAGAACGACACATACCGCCGCCGCGCCATAAACCACCCAGCGGCTGCCGGTCAGCGCCGCCAAGGGAATGGCTTGTGTTGTGTGAAGCCCGATGAAATGGGCCACGCGCAAATCGCCGCCAGTGGTGGACCAGTGAAAAAAGCCAAGACCTGTTGCGTCATTCATGTCGCCGCCAATCCAATGGCTTGTGTGGCTGGAAAGATATGCGCCAGCAACGGTTCCCAGCAATGAGCCAAACATCAATCCAATGCCCGCAGCTTGGCGCATTAAACTTTGGCCGCGCTGTTGCCACACGCGCCACCCGATAAATGCACTTGTGCTGGTAAGGGTGATGGCACCAACCCCCATCAGCGCATACATAATATTCGCAAATATAGTTGACGTGTTAAAATGCGAAGCCTCGCCGCGGGCCGCGCGAAAAACCATGTAAGACATCTCAACACATACAGCAGCTGTAAAAAGCCAGGTTGCAGTTTTCACACCGCGTGCTTGATGTTGCAAAAGTGAAATTGCCCAAGCCAATGTGAGGGCTTGCACAGTGAGCGAGAGAAAAAACTTCGCAGGCTTTTCCCAAATGCTTACCCCGGCAAGAAGCCGCGGATCAACAAATTGCAAGGCCAAGCAAATCGCCATGCCAACAAGCATTGCAATTGAACTCCACCACAACAGTGATGACGCGCGCCGCGATTGTTTTAGAACGTGAACAAAGGCCAATTCGTCAACCATCATGCCACCTTTGCTTTTTGAAAAGCCAAGCGCGTGATTTGAAATGCAGCATAGCCAATGGGTCCGAACAAGAATGTAACAGGCAATAAAACCACCAATACCAAGCGGGAAATTCCCTCTTCAATCACGCGGTTTGCGATATATGACCCGATGAAAAGATCAAACGCCAGATAGTGAACCCAGCCCGCCAAAGCCGCCCATTGAAATGTGAAGAGCTTTTGCACATTGGGCAGCGTGTCAAACCCACCCTCGGCTCTTGCCCAGAAAAAAACGATTAGTGCGGCATAGGCCAGCGACAGGGCCATTGGAAAAACTTGCCCAGCAATGATCGTGCGCCAATGTGGCTTCTTAAAAACAACGCCTGCCGCCAGAATAATCCACCCCAATAGGGCAACAGGGTTGGCAATTTGAAACACTTGATCTGCCGTCATAGTCTCCTCCATCTTTACAATGTAAACATATTGGTCAAATAATTATGACAGTGTCAAGATATATTTTTACATTGTCAAGATAGGGCGGTTCATTTAAGGTGGTATGGTGCCCAAAAAGAATTATCACCATGGCGATCTTTATCAACAGCTGTTGATTGCAGGCGAACAGGCCTTGGCGGAAATGCCTTTGGAGCAGGTTTCATTGCGTGAAATTGCCAGGCGGGCCGGGGTTTCGCACGCAGCGCCCAAACATCACTTTCCAACCACGGGCCACTTGCTTGGTGAAATTGCGGCCAAAGGCTATCAAACTTTTGTGCATTCTTTGGCAGAGGCAGCCGACGCCGCACAAGAACAAACGCCCCAAAGCCGCCTTCATGCCATGGGCCGGGCCTATCAACGTTTTGCTGAAAGCCATGCGGCCGCTTATCAATTGATGTTTGGCGGCGCTAACCATTGCGCCATGACACCCAATTTGGTGGCTGCGTCTTTTGCGGCGTGGAGCCAGCTTTATGATTCTGTTTTGCCCATTGTGGGGGCGGGGCGCGCCAATGCGGCGGCTTTGCATATTTGGTCGGCATCGCATGGCCTTGCCATGTTGAAGCTTGCCAACAGGCTTCCACCGTTTGTGGCTAAACACAATGTTGAGGAACAAGAATTGCAAATCATGCTGGCAGGTTTGGCGGCAGAATGATGGACGCCACAACCCTTGGCTTTTTGGCAGCGGCGGCATTTGTTGCGGGCTTTGTCGACTCCATTGCCGGCGGCGGCGGTCTTATCGCTTTGCCTGCCTTGTTGATCGCTGGCCTTGATCCCGTTTCTGCCTTGGCCACCAACAAACTTCAAGGCAGTTTCGGCACCGCATCCGCAACCTTTGCATTCTGGAAAAGTGGCAAACTAAAACCACAAGAACATGTGCTGACAATTGCCTTGGTGTTTATTGGCGCATGTTGTGGCGTGGCCGCCGTTGGCTTTGCGCCCAAGCAATTGTTAATCGCCTTGTTGCCGCCGCTGTTAATTGTGATTGCAATTTATTTTGCCATATCACCCAATCTTAGCAACCACCCATCAACACCGCGCTGGCCAGCACAAGCCTTCACATTTTTTCTGGCCCCTTTGATTGGCTTTTATGATGGTATCTTCGGGCCTGGCACAGGTTCATTTTTCATGCTGGCTTTGGTCACGCTGTTTGGCCTTGGCGCTGTTGAAGCCACGGGCCGCACCAAGCTTTTCAATTTCACATCCAACATTGCCGCGTTGTTGATTTTTGCAACGGGCGGAAAAATTTTATGGGCAATCGGTTTGATGATGGGCGTGGCCCAATTCATCGGAGCACAATTGGGCGCAAAACTGGCCATTAAAAATGGCGCAAAAATTATCCGGCCATTGTTGGTTGTGGTGTGTTGCGCCATGGCGACAAAACTTTTGCTCGACCCGACCAACCCAATCAGAGCGCTTTTTCCATAAATCTACTGTAGGGGTCTGGCTGATAGTCACCAAAGGGCTCGCGATATTTATATCCCAATTTTTCATAAAGCCGCAGCGCTTCAGGTTGAGAAATGCCAGTTTCAAGGCGGGCTATTTTAAATCCTTCAGCCCGCGCCGCTTCTTCTAAAACCCGCATCAGCTTTTGGCCAAGACCTAAACCCCGCGCCGATGGATCAACATAAACACGTTTGATTTCTGCATAATCTGAATAAGCCCAAAACCCACCACAGGCTTTCGCAACGCCACCAACATTGGTGCCAAAAAAATGCATCTGTGGCAGGCACAAGGTTTCAATATCCAAAACATGATTGCTCTCTGCGGGATAAAGCGATGCCATATAAGCTTCGCTTGCGTTCAACAAATCAACAAAGTCTTTTGGATTGGCGCGCTTAATTTCAATAGCCGTCACTTCATCCACCAATGACCAAGATCAACATTTTTGGCATGAAAAAATTCGCGCACCCCCAGATGTAAGCAGCTGGTGTCAATCACGCTGAGCAAGGTTGGTTGGTCTTTCTCATCAAAGCGATAATAATATGACCAAGAGCCATCTTCACATGTTGGCAAATCCACGCGCGCCACAAAAGCATCAGCCGATTTTTTCACACTGATGTGTGAAGCTTGCTCTTGCAGTTTGAAACCTTGGCGCGGATCACCCATCACAAGGGGTGTGGGTTTCATGGCGACATCTGTGCGTTGAAACAGCGATGCGCTGTTCCCGTGTTCGCCACAGCAGGGGTCTATGATCAGATAATCCTGCCCATGTGGCGCTTTGAAAAACGTAAATTCAATTGGATGATTTGGGGAACTGGTCAGGCCCGCCGCATTGAGAATGTCCGCAGATATTTTGGCTGCATCATCAATTTTTTCTATTTCGCCAGCGGCGATATTTGGCCAGACATTTTCTTCAGCACAAGCTGGCACAACAAAAGCCGCCATCACCAAAAAATGACAGCGGCTTTTAACGTCACGAAAACGCCTGCAACCCGGTTTGGGCGCGGCCCAAAATAAGCGCATGCACATCGGCCGTGCCTTCATAGGTGTTCACCGTTTCAAGATTCACCATATGGCGGATGACATGATATTCATCCGATATGCCGTTGCCGCCATGCATGTCGCGCGCCATGCGGGCAACGTCTAGCGCTTTAAGGCAATTGTTGCGCTTCATCATTGAAATGGCTGGTGGCGCAATGGTGCCGTTTTCAAGCCCGCGCCCCAACGCAATGCATCCCTGTAAACCAAGGGCAATATCAGTTTGCATGTCGGCCAATTTTTTCTGAATAAGCTGTGTGCCAGCAAGGGGCTTGCCAAACATTTTACGTTCCAATGTATAGGCCCGTGCCCGGTGCCAACAATCTTCCGCCGCGCCCATAACACCCCACGCAATGCCAAAACGCGCTTTATTCAAACATGAAAACGGCCCGCTCAAACCTTTGGCGAGTGGAAGCAATGCGTTTTCTGGAACTTCAACATTATCCAACACAATCTCGCCGGTGATCGAAGCGCGAAGCGAAACTTTACCTTTGATTTCGGGCGTGGAAAAACCTTTGTGGCCACGCTCAACGATAAAGCCACGAATATCGCCCGCATCATCTTTGGCCCACACAATGGCCAAGTCTGAAATCGGCGAATTGGTGATCCACATCTTGGCACCGTTCAAAATATAGCCGCCAGAAACCTTGCGAGCCTTTGTGGTCATGGCGCCGGGATCAGAGCCAGCGTCAGGCTCGGTTAATCCAAAGCAACCGATCAATTCTGCGGTTGCCAATTTCGGCAGATATTTTTGTTTTTGCTCTTCGCTACCAAATTCTTCAATGGGGTGCATCACCAATGAATTTTGCACGCTCATGGCCGAACGATAGCCTGAATCCACACGTTCAACTTCGCGCGCCACCAGCCCATAAGCCACATAGCCAAGGCCAGAACCGCCATAGGTTTCTGCTGTCATCATGCCCAAAAAGCCCATTTGGCCCAATTCAGTCATAATTTCACGATCAAACTTCTCTTCGCGAAACGCCATTTTTACCCGCGGCTGCAATTTATCAAGCGAGAACGAACGCGCTGAATCGCGGATCATTTTTTCTTCGTCAGTAAGCCAGCTCTCAAGATTAAGCGGGTCTTCCCAGTTAAACGCAGCAAGTTTGCTCACTCTGTCACCTTCATTTAATCAACGCTGATAACGCTTTAAATTCTGGCGTGCCGGCTTTGCCCGCCAATTCAAACACAGCCATCTCAACATTTACAATCTGAATACCAGCGTTACGCATGCGCACGAGGGCCAGATCAACCGAATCTTTCGCGCGTGAAGACACAGCATCAGTAGGCACGAAAACTTTAAAGCCAGCATCTTTCAAATCCAACGCAGATTGTAAGACGCAAACATGGGCTTCAACGCCACACAAAATAACCTGTGTAAACCCTGAATCTTCCATCTTTTTAAAATGGGCTTTCATGGTTTCATTGCGCATGACTGAAAATGAAAGCTTGTCAAAAATCATCGCCTGTTTGTGTTCAAGCTCTTGAATTGTGGGGCCCAAACCTTTTGAATATTGTTCTGAAATGATGATTGGCAAATCCAACTTGTCAGCGGCCTGCAAAAGCAACGCGCATTTATCGGCCACCCGTTCGGCTTCAAAAATCACCGGCAAAAGTTTTTCCTGCATATCAACAATCAACAGGCAACATTTAGAGGCTTCAATCAGCATGGGCCACCTTTGTAATTTTAAAGCCAAAGGCATAGGCCTCTGCCACTTCTTTCAAGCGATCAAAGCGGCCAGAGGCGCCGCCGTGGCCGGCCGTCATAATTATTTTCATCAAGAGAAGATTTTGATCAGTCTTTTTTGCGCGCAAATTGGCCACCCATTTGGCTGGTTCCCAATAGGTCACGCGTGGATCAGTCAACCCGCCAACAGCCATAATGTGGGGATAAGCTTGCGCCGAAACATTATCAACGGGCGAATAACCTGCAATGGTTTTATAGGCCTGTGCTGACTCAATGGGGTTGCCCCATTCTGGCCATTCTGGCGGCGTTAACGGCAAGCTTGTGTCGAGCATGGTTGAAAGAACATCGACAAAAGGCACTTCAGCAACAATGCCGTTGAACACCTCTGGTGCCATGTTGGCAACGGCACCCATCAACATGCCGCCCGCACTTCCGCCTTGGGCAACAATGTTTTTGATAGATGTATATTTTTGGGTGATTAAAAAATTAGCGCATGAAATAAAATCTTTGAACGTGTTGGTTTTGTGTTCAAGCTTTCCAGCTTTATACCAATGCTTGCCTTTTTCCTGGCCACCACGAACATGGGCAATGGCATAAACAAATCCACGATCAACCAGCGACAAAATATTGCTGTTAAAGCTGGCGGGCATCGACATGCCGTAAGAGCCATAACCATAAAGCCATAGCGGCGCTGACCCATCAAGTTTGGTTGATTTTCGATACAGCAAAGTTACCGGAATTTGTTCGCCATCATGGGCCGGTGCCAGCAAGCGGCGCGTAACATAGTCTGAGGCATCATGGCCTGAAGGAATGATTTGAGTTTTGCGCAACACGCGTTCGCGCGTTTTCATATTATAGTCATAAACTTGGGTTGGCGTTGTCATGGATGAATAACTGAAGCGTAAAACATCTGTTTCAAATTCGCGCATTTCACCAAAGCCCAGCGAATAAGCTTCTTCATCGAACGCAATGGAATGTTCCTCGCCAGAATGCATATCGCGGATAACCATGCGCGGCAGGGCATTTTCACGTTCAAGCCTCACCAGCCAATTTTTGAAAACCCCAAAGGCCACAATGAAAATTCCGGGCCGATGGGGAATGAGATCTTTCCAATTGCCAAGCGACGGATCAGCCACCGGCGCTTCCACAATTTTATAATCTTCAGCGCCGCCCGCATTGGTTTTAATGATAAACCGATCACCCCAATGTTCCAGTTGGTATTCAATTTTTTCAGAACGAGAAACCACAAGCTTGGGGCTGGCATCTGGCGTGGCTGAAGGCACGATCCACATCTCAGTTGTTTCATGATCATGCGAACTGAAGGTGATGAAATGTTCAGACGCAGTTTGCGAAACACCAGAAAAGAGCCCGGGGTCTTTTTCTTCATAGACCAAAATGTCTTCGGCCTGTTGGGTTCCCAAAGCATGACGATAGGTTTTTAAAGGCCTGTGATTTTCATCTTGAATTGTATAGAAAAAGCTTTTGCCGTCAGCTGCCCAAACCGCATCACCAGATGTGTTGGTCAAAAGATCGCTATGGTCTTTGCCCGTGCTTAAATCGCGCACCTTCATATCATAAAATTCAGAGCCGTTGCCATCATAAGACCATGCTGCCAAATTTTGATCAGGAGAAATGTCAATGTCACCAAAATCAAAATAGTCCAAACCCTTGGCCAAGGCATTGCCATCAAACAACAAGGTGTTTTGTGAGCCATCCAAAAGCTTGCGCCAATAAAGCGGATATTGCCCACCCTTTTTATAGGTCGAAGAATATAGATATCTTCCATCAGGGGCAGGCACCGATGAATCATCTTGCTTGATGCGGCCTTTCATTTCTTTGAAAAGCGTTTTCTGCAAGTCTTTCGTGTCGGCCATCGCGGCTTTGAAAAAGCGGTTCTCGGCGTCGAGATAGTTTTTGATATTTTTGGGCAACTTGGCAGGCGTGTGCATCACCTCTTGCCAGTTCTCTGCCTTCAACCATTTATAATTGTCGGATTTTTGAACGCCGTGCCAAGTTTCAAAACTGGGAATTGCTTTTGCAACGGGGGCTTTTCGAACTGGCATATTCATTAGGTGGTGAGTCTCCAAACTATACAAATTTACCCTTCCTTTACCATACCTGCAACCTTTGCCGCCAGTTAACCCTAAGTTTTGCCTGAATTAATGAGATAGGAACTTCCATCGGGCTTTGTATCGTTGGATGGGTGGAGTTGAATCGGGTTAAATGTTAAGTCAGGCGAACAGTCAGGGTGTAAACCCTGTTGGCGATGCAGAGCGCAAGCCCATTTCGGCTGATTCATTTCGCCGGCTTACGGCGCTATTGAAAAAACCAGCAATTGTAAGTGTTCCAGACACAAAGCCAGCATTCGCACCACCTGTAGAGGCCGTGGTGGCATCTGCGGCCCCAGAACTAGTGTCTGAAGAAGTTGCGCCCGACGTTATGGCAGAGCCGCATTTGGCTGATGCACCTGAGCCAGAGCTTATTTTTGAACCGCAGCCTGAAGTGATCGCTGAACCAGCTGTAGCAGCTGCCCCTCAAATTGAAGATCTGCACGTTGATTTGTCTTTCGTTGAACCTGCTGAAATGGTGGTTGTGGCTGAAGCAACGCCGCCTAAACCCAAGCGTTCGCTTTTGCGCAAAAACAAAGTGGATGCGTTTGCCCTTGTGCCAGATCAACTTGCGTCTGCCACCAGGCCCAAAGTCGAAATCAATACACCCGAACAAGATGCAGAGGCAGCCGAACTGGCGCGATCACTTTTGGATATGATGGCCGCAAGTTCCAGCGGTGGCCAACCACAGGAACGCGCATTGGCAGCTGATACATTGTTGCGCATGATACCGCGTTTGCCCACCCGCGCCAAAGTGGTTTTGGCCGAACGTTTGTGCATTATGGAAGCCCCGCCACCGTTTTTGATTTCAAAATTGATCGGCGACCCGGAACAATCTGTGGCGGCACCGCTTTTGGAAGATTGTTCGAATATTCCAGACGAAGACTTGTTTCAAACCATTGAAAGTGGCGATGTTGCCAAGCGCCGCATGATGGCGCGCCGCCGCAAAATATCGCGCCCGATTGCTGAAAGCCTGGCAAAAACGGGTGATGAATCTGTGGTGCTTACGTTGGTGCGCAATCAAGGCGCTGAAATTCCACAAGAAGGCTTTGATGCCATTGCCAAGATGGTTCCCAATAATCCTGATTTGTTGGCGCCACTATGCACAAGGCAAGATTTGCCAGTGCATTTTGCTTTTGAATTATTCTGGTTGGCACCAGCCCAATTGCGCCGATATTTGTTGAGCCGGTTTTTAACCGACTCTGAAATGCTGACCAAGATTCTGAAAATCACCATGGACACCAATGGCGAAGAACAACCGCCAAGCGTGGATGTTGAAGCGATCAAGGCCGCCCTGTTGAATGGCGAAAGCGATCGAGCAGAATTTTTTGCAGCGGCAACAAAAATCAACATTGCAACAGTTGAAAAAATCTTGGCCGATGATCAGGGTGAACCCCTCATGGCGATGATAAAAGTAGCAGGCCTGCCGCGCAGCCAGCTTCAGGAAATCTTGCCAAGCTTTATTCAGGGCGACCAGCCCTTGATCGATCCAGAGCGTAATTTGGATGAAGTGCAAGCCGTGTTTGACCAACTGTCGTTCAACAAAGCCCGAATTTTATTGACCTATTGGGATTGGGCCACATTGCGCACCGGGCCCTATGGCGCGTTAAATTAATTTCGATTCATAAGTGTTAAATATTTATTAAAATTCTGATCGCAGACTCTTGCGGATCAAGACTCGCGGATTCATAAACAAGCCGTGCCAACGCGTAAAACGATTCGGTACTGGGACGGGGCGATATGACGAGAACTTCAGACGGCAATGCTTTTAGAGCACAACTCGTTGTGCCCGAGCATCGTCAGCTTTTTGACTATTGGTTGCAATGTTGTGCGGGCAGAAGAATGCCCAACCGCAACGACATTAAACCAACACATGTGCCGCGCCTTTTGCCGGGCATCAGTTTAATTGATGTTGCAACCGAACTTGGCCAAAGCAAAATTAGGCTTGCTGGAACAAGGCTGCGTGAAATTCATGATCGTGAAATTACGGGGCTGACCATTGAAGCGCTGGATTGGGGCAATAAGCGTGATTATTGGATGGCCGCCTATCGCCGCACGATTGAGCGTTGTGAGCCCACCCAAGGGGTTCTTAAGGGGCCGCGCCTGCACAAAGAACACATGGTGCAATATTGGCTGCGCTTGCCCATTTGCCGCGAAGAAAATGGCAAAGCCGATATGGTTTTGGGCCATGATTATTTTATGCCGGCCAGCGAACAACTTGAAGATGTGCGACAAACTGCCTAAGAAATATTTATTATAATAGGCATTGATTCTGTTCTTATTATGTTCCATATCGGTGTTGCGAAAGGAACATAGATATGAACATTTTGGCACTTCCAGATCATTTCAAACCCTCTGAAAGCCCGCTTTTGAGGCTGTTTCAACAAAAGTCGGGGGCAGAAAAATCCTATATTGATGCGCCCCAATTTGCCGCCGGTGAAAAGCTTCGGGCTGATTATGAACGCGCCCACATGGGCCAACGGGTGGTCAGCGCTTATGCACCTTCGGGCGGGTCTGGCGGGCGTCATTGGCAGATGAGCGACAATGCGGTTGAAAAATTAACCGACGGAACTTTGGCCGCCAAACAGCGGCTGCACAGCGCCTTTGCCGCCGTTGGCCCAGAGCTTTCGGGCATTCTTTATCAGGTGTGTTGCCTTACTTCAGGTTTTGAATCAGCCGAAGCAATTTTGGCCTTGCCGCCTCGTTCGGGCAAAGCGGTTTTGAAATTGGCGCTCACGCGCTTGGCGCGCCATTATGGTTTTATCAAAACCAAAACACCAAAACCCAAAGACGCGCTGTCTCATTGGGCCATGGATGATTATCGTCTAAGTGTTAAGCCACAGCCTGCGCATCTGCTTTAATGCGCGCCACCATGGAAGCAAGGCCGTTGGCACGTTGGGGCGTAAGATGGTCTTGCAACCCAAGTTTTTTAAACTGTGCCAAAGCATCAAACGCTACAATTTCCTGCGCCGTGAGGGGCTTGAACATAATAAAAACAATGGCAATTAAACCCTTCACAATCAGGGCAT
>JAYUHQ010000102.1:0-2128 GCA_043766895.1 Aestuariivirga sp. | reverse complement strand
CCCGGCAGCACATATTCTGTGCCTTCCCATGGCGATAAATAATCAAACTGGCGCATTTCCTGAACCAGTTTCACGGGCTCATAGACCACGCGTTTTTTTTCATCGTCATAGCGCACTTCTACACGGCCAGTGACGGGGAAATCTTTACGCAAGGGGTGGCCTGAAAAACCGTAATCGGTGAGAATTCTGCGCAAATCCGGATGGCCGCTGAACACCACGCCATAAAGATCATAAACTTCGCGCTCAAACCAATCGGCAGCGGGAAACACCGAACAGGCTGTTGGCACCTCAGTTGCATCATCAACCTGTACTTTTACGCGCACGCGATGATTTTTATAGGGGCTGAGCAAATGATAAACCACATCAAAACGATTTTCGCGTTCTGGGTAATCAGCGCCGCAAATGTCGATAAAGCTTACGAAGCGACACTCTTCATTGCTCACCAAAAAGTTCAACACATCAATGATGCGTGAAGCTTCAGCGTGCAAGGTAAGTTCGCCCAGCACAACTTCGCTGGCTGTCACTGCGCCTGAGGTGTTTGCCAGGATGCTTGCGCCAAGTGCTTGTAAATCTGTGGCCATGTCAGCGTTCAATCGTTCCGGTGCGGCGGATTTTCTTTTGCAGCATCAAAATGCCGTAAAGCAAAGCTTCTGCTGTGGGTGGGCAGCCTGGAATATAAATATCCACTGGCACAATGCGATCACAGCCGCGCACTACTGAATAAGAATAATGGTAATAGCCGCCGCCATTGGCGCAGGAACCCATAGAGATCACATAGCGTGGCTCTGGCATTTGGTCATAAACCTTGCGCAAGGCAGGCGCCATTTTATTGGTCAGCGTGCCAGCCACAATCATCACATCAGATTGGCGGGGCGATGCGCGGGGCGCAAAGCCGAATCGCTCAACATCATAACGCGGCATCGATGTGTGCATCATTTCAACGGCACAACAGGCCAAACCAAAGGTCATCCACATCAATGAACCCGTGCGGGCCCAGTTGATCAAATCATCTGAAGTGGTGACAAGAAAACCCTTGTCAGCCAATTCATTGTTCACATCGCTGAAAAACGCGCGTTGGTCTGGCGTTGCAGTTTCGATCAATCCCATTCGAGAGCACCTTTGCGCCATTCATAAATGAAGCCGACAGTGAGAACACCAAGAAACACCATCATCGACCAAAAGCCGAAAAGCCCTATTTTTCCAAGGCTAATGGCCCAAGGGAAAAGGAATGCCACTTCCAAATCGAAAATGATAAACAAAATTGAAACGAGATAAAACCGCACATCAAATTTCATGCGGGCATCATCAAAGGCGTTAAAACCGCATTCATAGGCCGACAATTTTTCAGGATCTGGATTGCGATAAGCAATCAGCAATGGCGTGATCATCAAGATCAAAGCGATAGCGCCCGCGATGGCCATGAAAATTACAATCGGCAAATATGAAGTAAGCAAATCAGACATCGTTCATATGGCGCAAAAACGCTCCCTTTGTTCTGGCCTGTGAGTAGCGCAGTGCAGCATTTGACGCAAGACTTTCGCCCATTTTAAACACGGATTTGATTGTGGGCCAAATGCCGCGCTCTCGCTTTAATCATGCAGCGTGGCTAAGATAACATTCTGCTGTGCTTTGTTTGGAGCGCAGTGACAACTTGGCAACAAAGGGAACGGGCGATGAAAAAATTGGTCTTATTTGCTGTTTTGGCGGTTTTAGGGGCACAAACGGCCAAAGCAGAAGTGGTGGATGTTTCAACCATTAAATGCTCTGATCTGATCGCAATGACAAAAGACGAGGCCAGTTATGTTCTGGTTTGGCTGCATGGCTATTATGGCGGCAAAGCTGGCGATACCACCATCGACCTCACCGCGCTCGAAAAATCGGGAACGGCAATCGGCGAAAAATGCGCTGCAAACCCTGAATTGGGCTTGATGACGGTGATTACCCAACTTACGCAATAGTTATAAAAACAACGGAATTATAAAAACAAAGGGCCGCACAAAAGGCGGCCCTGACATGTTCTTCTCTTTTGTCGATGGCGCGAAAGACGGGGCTCGAACCCGCGACCTTCGCCGTGACAGGGCGACGCTCTAACCAACTGAGCTACTTCCGCAATCGACAGTGGCTGGGG
>JAYUHQ010000101.1:0-2128 GCA_043766895.1 Aestuariivirga sp. | reverse complement strand
CAGGGGTGTTGGTTATACTGGATGCTACTGAAAGTTTCTTTGGTGAAAGCTGCATCAAACGGGTTGATTCCAGCGCCATTCCAAACCATCCGATGATTGATCGCATTTGGCGCGATCGTATTGCCATGGCCGATGTTATCGTGGCGGCTGATAGCGTTACACCGCGCCGCTTCGGGCTAACTATTAAGGCGCTTCAGCTGAAACAAAATCTTCGCACCAAAGCTAAATTGATTTTTTATAAATTGACCAAGAGGAAAATATCTTGAGCATTGTAATTGTTGATCCAGAACTTGCCCGCGAAAAATTTTTAAAAAAGCCATTTCAATTGCACCACAGGCTTGCTGAAAATGCGCTGTTTTCATTGTCGCGGTTGGTGGAATTGGCAAAGTCTATGCCCGCAGATGCCATTGAATATAACTCTGGAAAAGTTGCGGTTGGCGTTAAGCCAGAAGACGTTCCTAAAATTGATATGGCCGCCGAAGATGTGATTAAATCCATCGAAACAGCCAATGCTTGGATGGTGATCAAGCATGTGGAAAGTGACCCGGCTTATAGCGCCATGTTGCACCAATTTGTGCGTGAGGCCAATGAAGCTGCAGGCCGCAACGCAGCAGATTATTCAGATGTTGAAGGTTTTATATTTGTTTCTTCTGCCAAGGCCACAACGCCATTTCACATTGATATGGAAGAAAACATTCTAATCCAAATCAAAGGCGACAAATTCGTTCGCACGTTTGATAACGCGGGCTGTGTATTGGTGAGCGAGGAAGAAATGGAAATTTCGCCTGCGGTGCACCGCAATCGCCGCTATGACGAAAGCTTTGAACAACGCTCAACCCTGCACACATTAAAGCCCGGCGATGCTGTGCACATGCCTTATACAATTCCGCATTGGGTGAGCACGGGCAACAGCTATTCAATTTCAATGGCGATGACATGGAAAACGCCCGCAGTGAAACGCCTGAACAAAATTCGATTGATGAATGGCACATTGCGTCATTATGGATTTCCACAAAGGCCGCCGGGGGGTTCGCCCGCTTGGGATGCAACCAAGGTTATCATGCACGATGTGATGCAGGTTTTGTTGATGCCCCTGCGCAAATCTGAAACCTTGCGCAGGGTTATTCGTGGAATGATCTATGGCAAAAATGCCAACTATTATTTGCAAACCAAAAAAGGCATGTAAGCCTTAGGCCAACAGCGTTTCTGCCTTCACATAGGCATAGCCCAAATCTTCGGCCACGGCCTTATAGGTTACATGGCCCATTGCCACATTCAGGCCATTGCGCAAATGAGCATCATCATGCAGCGCTTTTTTCCAGCCTTTGTTGGCGATGGATAATGCGAAGGGCAGGGTGACATTGTTCAACGCGAAGGTTGATGTGCGCGCCACACCGCCTGGCATATTGGCCACGCAATAGTGCACCACATTATCAACCACATAGGTTGGCTCAGCATGGGTTGTGGCTTTTGATGTTTCAGCACAGCCGCCTTGGTCAATAGCCACGTCAACGAACACTGAACCTGGCTTCCAATCTTTCAACATTTTTCTGGTCACAAGTTTTGGTGCTGCAGCACCCGGGATCAACACGCCGCCGATCACCAGATCTGCTGTGGCGCATTCATCTTCAATGGCACCTTGCGTTGAATAAAGTGTTTTAACGCCAAGGCCAAAACGGGCCACCAATTCTTCCATTCGATCGGTCGATCGTTCGATGATGGTAACATCAGCGCCCATGCCGATGGCAATTGCTGCGGCGTTCGTTCCCACCACACCACCACCAAGAATAACAACTTTCGCAGGGGCAACGCCCGGAACGCCGCCCAGCAACATGCCGCGCCCGCCTTGGGCTTTTTCCAAACAATGCGCACCTGATTGCACCGACATGCGGCCCGCAACCTGGCTCATCGGGGCCAGCAATGGCAAACCGCCACGGGCTGATGTTACGGTTTCATAAGCGATGCAAATAGCGCCCGATTTGACCAGATCTTTGGTTTGTTCAGGGTCTGGAGCAAGATGAAGATAGGTGTAAAGAATTTGCCCTTCGCGAAGCATGGCGCGTTCTTGGGCCTGTGGTTCCTTCACCTTGATGATCATATCTGATTTGGCGAAAATTTCTTTGGCATC
>JAYUHQ010000100.1:0-5755 GCA_043766895.1 Aestuariivirga sp. | reverse complement strand
ATTCAACCCATCGCCATGGAAGAAAAACTGCGCTTTGCCATCCGCGAAGGCGGCCGCACAGTAGGTGCCGGCGTTGTGGCTTCAATCTCGGAATAATTTTCCAAACACATTAAATTGAAGCCCGCAGGAAACTGCGGGCTTTTCTATTGAGTCGGCGTTTTTAACAAGGTCTGTAAAGCTTCAATATCAGACTCAAGTTTCACCAGTGAGTTCTTCACCGACGTCATCACTTGTCCTGCCATGACTGCATCCATTTCCGGCACTTGGTCTTGGGCGTTGGTTGCCAGTGCTTTGATCTGGCCATAAAGGTTAGAAACCTTGAACGAGAGTTCAGGCGAGAGAATGCCAATCCGTGCCACGTGGCTATCAAATACGGGTGTTACAAAGCGAAATGAAATACGAGGCTGCGTACGCTTTCCAACATTCTGCTTTGCCATTTCTTCGGCAATAGAAATCTGCGCCACCAGAATCCGCATGGCGCTGGCGATCGCGATTTGAAGAGCCGCTAACTCTCCAAGAACCGCATTCTGAAAAGAATTACGCTCCGAATTTTTTGAACGCTCACTACTTTCCTTCGCCATTTTCTCTTGATGGGCGCGACCAATTTCCGCGATTTTCGCGATACGGTATTGAGAATAAATCACGCCTGTAAAGGCAATGAGTGCAGCTATCAGTGCCGCAGATGCCGAAACCAAAGTCTGGTATTGTTTTATGAATTCCATAACAGGCACCCCCGCATGATGGTAGAATATTGCACTTTACGGAATGATATGCATAGAGCAATACTTGTAGAAACTCTGATCTGGTGAAACATACAGTGCAAGATTTGAACGAAGCCAATAGTTTACATGCCGATCCGCTGTATCTTACGGCTTTGGCAAGTCTTGGAACAGGCCTGCCGGGCAAACTTACGGCTGCGCCTGCGAAAGACAGTATTGCGGTTTTACCCTTTGTTGAAATGAGTGGCGAATTGGGCCATGAACATTTCACTGATGGCCTGACCGAAGACATCATTACCGACCTTTCCAATATTCCTGGCTTTTTTGTGATCGCTCGCAATTCAGTGTTTGCCTACAAAGGCAAACCCACAGACGTCCGCCAGATCGCGCATGACCTTGGTGTGAAATATATTCTTGAAGGCAGTGCGAGGCGTGTCGGGCAACGGTTGCGGGTTAACGTGCAGTTGATTGACGCCAGCGGCGGTGGCAACCATATTTGGGCGGAGCGATTTGACCGCGATGTTGTTGATATATTCGCCGTTCAGGATGAGGTTACCAAACGCATTGTGGAAGCGATTTCAGGCAGGCTTGAAGTTAAACTTAATCCTGATCGCCAGCGTCCTAAAAATCTTTTGGCCTATGACCTTTGCGTAAGATCGCGAAATCTGTGGACACAATCGAAAGAAGCAAATCAAGAAGCTATATCGCTTTTGGAGCAGGCGCTTTTGCTGGAGCCCAATTATGCAGAAGCGCATTGGCGTCTAGGTCTGTCTCACTTCACGTGTTGGATGCATTATGGAGTCGATTTCAATTCCTCGGTTCCAATGGCGCAGGCTTCTACTCAAAAGGCGCTTGAAATCGATCCCCATGATTCAAGTGCACATTGGGCTTTGGCATTCATCCTGACTTACCAGGGGCGTCTGGAGGAGGCCAGGAAGTTGTTACAAATCTCCATTGCCATGAATCCAAATGATGCAGATGCCCGCTCAATCTATGCGGACTTTTTGTGTTTGGACGGTAAGCCCCAAGAAGCACTCGAGGCCGCGGCCATGGCCCTAAGGCTCAATCCACGCCCAGCTGGATGGCACCTCTGGATTTTGGGGCAAGCGCAAATTACCTGTAGCCAATACGACGAAGCCGTTCTCACTTTGACCCGTGAGGAAACATACCGCACCGTTTCGCGACGCATTCTTGCAGTGGCGTTGGCCTTGCTTGGCCGCAAAGATGAGGCAAAAAACGAAGTTGCATTTTATTTGGCCAGTGACCCCCATTGGAGCTATAAGTCTTGGCTGGATACGCGCCCCTTCCAACGGCAAGAAGATGTTCAATTTTGGGGCAACGCTTATCGCCTTGCCGGATTTAAGGAGTGACAGGCGTTGTGGCTTCAATCTCGGAATAATTGGGTAAAGTTGTCCAAATATTGGCCCGTCGGTTTTAATTGGCGGGCCAGTTCTTTCACACGAATGCCACCAAGCATAAATGTGCCCAACAGCGGTTGACGAATTGCTCAGGCCCCTCTAAGGGAGGCGCAGTTCTCAGTCGAGTCTGTTGGCGGCAAGGCCTTTTGGGCATTTGCCGCTTTCGTAGTTGGGTGAGGAAGACATTGATTTAGACTGCTTGAGTGATTAGGTAGGTCGGGTCATAGGGGTATAGCTCAGTTGGTAGAGCGATGGTCTCCAAAACCATAGGTCGTGGGTTCAAATCCTACTGCCCCTGCCAACCGCTCTGTTGGTTTCAGAAATGAAATCAATAGCTTGGAGAACTAAGAAGGAATACGAAGTGGCCAAAAACGATAACGCAGTTTCATTTGTTCAAGATGTACGCGACGAGGCAAACAAGATCAGTTGGCCTTCGCGCCGCGAACTTGTTGTATCGACCATCATGGTTGTCATCATGGTTGTTGCGGCCAGCATGTTCTTTTTAAGTGTCGACGCGGTTCTCAAATGGGGCGTTGAAAAAGTTCTGTTCGGAATTTAACGATTAAAATCAAGGTATTGCGGCAGATCATATGGCAAAGCGCTGGTATATAGTTCACACCTATTCGAATTTCGAAAAAAAGGTTTCTGAGTCTCTGCGGGAACAAGCCGTTCAAAAGGGCTTAACCGAACAGATTGAACAGGTTTTGGTTCCCACTGAAGAAGTGGTGGAAATTCGCCGGGGCCGCCGCATTAAAAGCGAACGCCGCTTTTTTCCGGGCTATGTTTTGGCCAAGATTGAATTGACCGACGAAGTGTTCCATTTGATTAAGAACACGCCGAAAGTAACTGGTTTCTTGGGTTCTGGTTTAAAGCCGGTGCCAATTTCTGATGCAGAAGCCGCTCGTATCTTGAATCAGGTCGCTGAAGGCATTGAAAAGCCAAAGGCAATGATCCATTTCGAAGTGGGCGAGCAAGTGCGTGTGGCCGATGGCCCATTTGCGTCATTCAATGGCCAAATTGAAGAAGTGGACGAAGAACGTTCGCGCCTCAAAGTGGCTGTATCAATCTTCGGGCGTCCAACGCCGGTTGAGCTCGAATATGGACAAGTCGAGAAAATGAAGTAAGTCCGGCGCTTCCCATTTATGGGCAGTGTCAAATTCAAACCCGTGGGAGGCCTTAAAGCCCAACCACTAACCTTGAAAGAGGGATAAAATGGCGAAAAAGATCGTCGGCTATGTCAAGCTGCAAGTGCCAGCCGGACAAGCCAACCCATCACCACCAATCGGCCCAGCCTTGGGTCAACGTGGCTTGAACATCATGGAATTCTGTAAGGCATTTAACGCTGCCACACAGAAAATGGAACAAGGTTCGCCTGTTCCTGTGGTGATCACAGCCTATCAAGATAAATCATTCACCTTCGAAATGAAGGCGCCTCCCGCGTCTTATTTCTTGAAGAAGGCTGCCAAGATTACCATGGGTTCGAAAGAACCTGGCAAAGTTAAAGCTGGCTCGGTGACAATGGCGCAATGCCGTGAAATCGCTGAACAAAAGCTTAAGGGCATGAACGCGCGTGACCTTGACGCAGCAGCAAAAGAAATTGCAGGCTCGGCCCGTTCTATGGGCTTGGAAGTTGTGGGCTAAGATCATGGCAAAAGCAAAACGTCTCGTTAAAAACGTTGTCGGTCTTGACCGCAACAAGTTTTACACTCTTGATGAAGCTGTAAAGCTGGTCAAGGAACGCGCCAACGCCAAGTTTGATGAAACCATCGAAGTTGCAATGAATTTGGGCGTTGATCCTCGCCACGCAGACCAAATGGTTCGCGGTGTATGCAATCTGCCAAATGGTTCGGGCCGCAAGGTTCGCGTTGCCGTATTTGCCAAAGGCCCAAAGGCCGAAGAAGCCAAAAAGGCTGGTGCAGATATTGTTGGCGCAGAAGATCTGTTCGAAATTGTCAACAAAGGCACGATTGATTTTGATCGTTGCATCGCAACGCCAGACATGATGGGCCTTGTTGGTCGTCTTGGTAAGGTGCTCGGCCCGCGCAACATGATGCCAAACCCAAAAGTTGGCACAGTGACGATGGATGTAACCGCCGCCGTGAAAGCAGCCAAGGGTGGCGCTGTTGAATTTCGCGTTGAAAAAGCTGGCATCGTTCAAGCTGGCGTTGGCAAGGCATCGTTCACACCAGAACAAATCACCGGCAATATCCGTGCGTTTGTTGATGCTGTGAGCAAAGCCAAACCAGCAGGTGCCAAAGGCAACTATTTGCGCAAGATTTCATTGTCTTCATCGATGGGCCCTGGCCTGAAGATTGATCTTAACGCGCTGACAAGCGTGTAACAAATTCCGTTTCGGCCTTCGGGCCGAAGCGGCATCCCATGATGCTTTTGGCGTTGTGGGTACCTGTCCAAGATTGCGGGCGTGGTTTGAAAGAGCCACTTAAAATACCAGCCAGCATGAGATGGGAGTGTTGAAACGAATTTCGCCCAAACGGGCAAAAAGTCGGTTGAGACCTCGAGTACCACGTCGGGAAACTGATGTGGGGACAGGCTTAAAGCGCCGCAAGGCCCCAAAGCCGGTTTACTGGTTTGAAGGTTATGCGGTTGGTCCAACGGTTGCATTTGAATGTTCAAATGCACCAAAAAGGAGAAGAGCAAGTGGAAAGAGCTAATAAATCTACGCTCGTTGCATCGCTCAACCAGGTGTTTAAAACTGCTGGTGTGATCGTTGTAGCCCACAACAAAGGCTTGACTGCGAACCAGGTTCTTGACCTGCGCAACAAGATGGCCGCCGCTGGCGCAACTGTAAAAGTTGCGAAGAACAGTCTGGTAAAGCTTGCTCTTGATGGTACTGACGCAAAGGGAATTGCGGGTCTGTTCACAGGCCCGACAGTTATTGCTTATGGCAACGACCCTGTAGCGGCTCCCAAAGTGGTCGCCGATTTCGCCAAGGGTAACGACAAGTTCGTTATTCTGGGCGGTCAACTCGGCATCACCACGATGGACGCCAACGCCGTCAAGGCTCTCGCATCGTTGCCGTCGCTCAATGAGCTGCGCGGCAGGTTGATTGGTATGTTGCAAACCCCAGCCACTCGCATTGCGACTGTGGTTGCGGCTCCAGCTAGCCAATTGGCACGTGTGTTGAACGCCTATGCCACCAAAGACGAAGCTGCCTGATACGTTCACCAGTTTAACTGTTGTTTTAACCGACTAAATAAAGAGAGTATTAAAAATGGCTGATCTTGCCAAAATCGTTGAAGACCTTTCGAAGTTGACAGTTCTTGAAGCTGCTGAACTTTCGAAGATGCTGGAAACAGCTTGGGGCGTATCTGCTGCTGCACCTGCTGCCGCTGCTGCCGCTGGCCCAGCTGCTGCCGCTGTTGAAGAAAAAACTGAATTCACTGTGATGCTTACTGCCGCTGGCGATAAGAAAATCGAAGTGATCAAGGAAGTTCGCGCAATCACCGGCCTGGGCTTGAAAGAAGCCAAGGATCTGGTTGAAGCTGCTCCAAAGGCAGTTAAAGAAGGCGTGAACAAGAAAGACGCTGACGACATGAAGAAGAAGCTGGAAGCAGCTGGCGCCAAGGTCGAATTGAAGTAACCACAATTTTGCCACGG
>JAYUHQ010000099.1:0-2134 GCA_043766895.1 Aestuariivirga sp. | reverse complement strand
CACAATCTTGCTGACCGAAATCAGCGGCGATCGCGCAACATTCATAACCAGTGGCGTTGTGGCAGAAATTTAACATATCATTCTGCCGCCTCAATTTTGATGGTGGGCACGGGCCGGGCAATGCCTTGCGGCCATGCGGCCCCTTCGGGCCAATCTTCCGACATTTGCCGAACAGCCGCTTCAAAACGGCCAAGATTGATGTCGGCACCTTCCACCAACTGGCTATATTTTGAGCCCGAACTGAACAGCAGTGTCGAAACATGCGACACTGAAAGCCCTTTTGCCGAAGCATAAGCCTCAATGAGGGAAATGAGATGTTGACGGAAATTCATGCTTATCAAAATGCGGTACAGTTAACGCATTGTCAAGGGGATTTATACCACGTTAAATTAAACGCGAAAAAGCGTTATAATTCAACGATGTCCGATAACCCAATTTATGACCGTATTCAACAAAGGCTCAAGACGCTGGGCATCAGTGAGCGGGCCGCATCGATTCAAGCCTCCGGCAACGCCGAACTTTTGCGCAACATCAGGCGCGGGAGGTCAATATCGCCCCGTAGCACGTCCCTTTCAAAACTGGCGCGGGTGTTGGGCGTTTCCGAAACCTGGCTTTTTACCGGCGAAGGCGAAGAGTTATTCACACCATCCGAACCGAACACCACAGTGCGCTTTGGTGGCGTAGTTGAAGCCGGAGCATTTCGCCCGCATAATATTTTCAATCAAGATGTTGAGGCCAGCGTCACCTCAGTTCCGCCTGATCCGCGCTATCCAGCCCACAGCCAATATGATTTTAAGGTGATGGGCGATTCCATGACCGAGGCCAAGATCTTTGAAGGCATGTTTGTGCGCGCTGTTGATATTCACGCCTATGAAAAACTGCACGGCGAACCGCAAGATGGCAAATTGGTGATAGTGGCGCGCGTGAGGAACGGCGACCCCGAACGCGAACTGACCGTCAAACGCCTGCGCATTTTCAGGGACAGGCTGGAACTGCGCCCCGAATCACTCAACACTGCCCACACCCCTCTTGTGTTTCCTAATCCGCCACGCGATGATGATCACCAAGAGGCGCAGATCATTGCCGTGGTGCTCAGCGCCATTTGGCATTATGGGTGATCACACAAATTAAGTGGGGGCTAACATCGGCTGGATTTCAGTGCTCATTTTGTGGTTGATTACATCAACCCTCTGGTTTTTGATCTCATGGTTTTTCATCGCCGTGATCTGCGCGGTGATTGCCAGTGTGCGCGGGCGCAGCATGATCATCTGGTTCATACTGGGCTGTTTTTTCAGCCTGTTTGCCCTGATTCTTGTGGCAGTCTTGCCCGAACGAAAACGGCAACGCCGGGCAAGACAAGGAAAAATCACGGTGGAAAATCTGAAGCTCTGCCCCCATTGTGGCGTTGGCAACGCGCAAGTGAACAGAGTTTGTTTTCAATGCCAATATTCTTTTGGGCAGCCACCGCACTTGACCTTTCGAATGATCGACAATTAAGAAAAGCTGATGTTTCAATCACCTGATTGAAACTGGCGGGAGGACCGAATGATTTTAATCGCAGTGTTGGGGTTTTGGTTCATCATCCCCGTGGCCTGTGCCATTGTTGCATCAAGCAAAGGCCGCAGTGGGGTTTTGTGGTTTGTGGTTGGGCTTTTCCTCAATATCATCGCCCTCATCATGGTGGCAGGCATGCCAGCACTTTATGAACCATCGACCCAAGCAGGCATTCCACGCATCAAAGGCCAGGGCGATAAAAACACCATTTTTTCTTTGCCCGGCCTTTTGCTGCTTTTGACATTGGCACTCATTCTGGCCTTGAACCATAAAAAGGCCGACACGCCTGAGATCGCCTCACCCGAGATATGGAACCCGGCCCCGGACACCAAGACCTCAAAGTCCCAACAAAGTGGGGGCTCAACGGTCTATCGGTAATATTGTTTCACGTGAAACGGTAATTATACCACTTTCCAGTTGACGCGGTACAAATAACGCACTATACCACCTTCCATTCACGATGGAGGGGCCACATGGCAAAACGCGTTCAACACAGCCGAGAATATACATTAGCCATTGAATTTTTGATCGCCTGCGCCTTGGCCGTGGCCATTGCTGTGGCGCTGTTTACTGTGGTGCC
>JAYUHQ010000098.1:0-35856 GCA_043766895.1 Aestuariivirga sp. | reverse complement strand
TTGATGGATATGGAAAAAGGTGCCGCGCGTTTGGCACAAGCAATTATCACGCATGAAAAAATCGGCATCATCAGTGATTATGATGTGGATGGCGTTTCATCTGCCGCATTGCTTTTGCGGTTTCTGCGTGCCGTGAATCATGATGCGATGGTTTATTTGCCAGATCGGTTGACGGAAGGATATGGCCCCAGCGAAAAGGCCGTGTCATCCTTGAAAGAGCAGGGTGCAGATCTGTTGCTCACGCTGGATTGCGGTGTGCTGTCTCATGATCCTTTGGCCCATGCGGCTGAATTGGGTTTCACCACAATCATCGTTGATCATCATCAAGCGGGCGTTGATCTGCCCCAGGCCTATGCGGTGATCAATCCCAATCGCCAAGATGATATTTCGGGCCAAGGCCATCTGTGCGCCTGTGGCGTGGTGATGATTTTAATTGCCACAACCAACAAAGTTTTACGCGAGCAGGGGCATTACAAAAACCAGACCGAACCCAACATGTTGCAATGGCTTGACCTTGTTGCCTTGGCAACGATTTGCGATGTGGTGCCGCTGAAAGGCCTGAACCGCGCCTATGTCACCCAAGGCCTGAAGGTTATGGCGCGGCGTGATAATTTAGGCATCGCTGCCCTTTGCGATGTGGGCGGGGTGAAACGCAAACCGGATACTTATTCGTTGGGTTTCATCTTGGGCCCGCGCATTAATGCGGCAGGCCGGGTTGGCCATGCTGATGAGGCTTTGGCGCTTCTCACCACCCAAGATAAGGGTGATGCTTCGGCCTTGGCCCATCATTTGAACGACTTGAACAGGCATAGACAAGCGGTTGAATTGCGCGTGGTGGATGAGGCCATTATGCAAGCCGAAGCGGCCATGGGCCAAGCCCGGGCCCCGGCGGTTTTAATCGTTGCCGCCGAAAGCTGGCACCCCGGCGTGGTGGGCTTGGCTGCCTCACGGTTGAAAGATCGCTATGGCGTTCCGGCTTTGGTTTTGGCGATCAACAAAACCACCCAAACCGCAACCGGTTCAGGCCGCTCGATCATTGGGGTTGATCTGGGCAAGGCCGTTCGCGGCGCATTGGAACATGGCCACATTGTCAAAGGCGGCGGCCACGGCATGGCGGCGGGGCTCACCTTAAAAATTGAAAACCTAGGCCAATTTCGCCAATTTATGGAAGATGCGCTCACCGCCCAGGTGAACGACAATCGCGAAACCGCTTTGCTGGTGGATGGCGCTTTAACCGCAGGCGGCGCAACGCTGGATTTGATTGAGCTTCTTGAACAAGCCGGCCCCTATGGCTCATCCAATCCATCGCCCATGTTCGTGTTTCCGGCCCATAAAATTGTTTATGCCGATCGGGTGGGCAATGATCATATTCGTTGCACACTTGTGGCAAGCGACGGCACCAAACTCAAAGCCATCGCATTTCGCGCGTTGGGAACCGAGCTGGGGGAACTGCTTTTGTCAGAACGCGCACACCCCCTTCACATTGCGGGCAGATTGGTGGCCGACGAATGGGGACCAAAACGCGTGCCAAGCCTGCAAATCGAAGACGCAGCACCCATTTTATAAGAATTAAACCACATTTAGAAAATAAAGCTTGACAGCGTACGCTCGATCAGCTATCTCTCGTCACAATCCACCATTGGGTTCAAAACCTCCCAACCCCATTTCACAAGTCTTGCAAGCTCACGAAGACGACGTGGTGTGGGTGCAGGTTTTTTTGACTGTTCTGTGGGGCTTATTTCTTGCTGCGGGTCTGGTTCAGTTTGAACAGGCGCGATAGAATTTCATCTTCGTTCAGCTTGCCTGCCCGCCAATCATCGCCCCAGCCATAGGCCTCGGCTTCATCCAAGGCCTTATGGGCATTGTCGAGCCAAGCGGGGCGCGCGTTGTACAGCTTGGTGAGGGTGCGTTTCTTGAGTTGCTCTTCCGCCACCAATGAAACCGGCATAATGCGATCCGGATAACCCGCCACAACTTCAGGCACGCGCTTGACCAGATCAGGCGGGTTCAACCAAGCCTCGCGCAGCTCATTCAACTTTGCGGCAGCAACACCAATCTTGATGGCGCGCGGGTCAGCAGCATAATCAGCGGCGGGAATGTTGGGTGTGAGGCCTTCGGGGAAGGGGAAGGTTTCGAAAGTGGTGGACGGCGTGTAGCGCGGATCATTGCCAACACCAAGAAATGTTCCCATGCGCAGCGACCATAGTTCGTGGAAGGTGGAATGCAAAATGCCGAAAGTGGTGTCATCATCGCGAGCGATTGCGACCACTGCGGAGTCAGGTAAAACTCTTGCATGGCGCCAAACGAAGACGCGGAATTTAGACACACGCGGCGTTATGATCACACGGTCACATTTTTCTGAGGCCAAATAGTATTCTGGTCTTGGGCGCCAATACCGCCACCAAAGACGTCGAGCGACTTCCTCACTATTTTCAAGTCTGATCGGTTTGATTGTTTTTAGTGCGTACTCAAACGGGGCTTCATATTCTGCACAGAACGCCTCACTGGTGTCATAGCCAAAGTCGATTATCCAAATATCCTGCGCACGCCTGACAATCTCAACACCATTTACATAGTGTTTGAGAACATCAGCATTCGTTCGTCCATTTGTGTTGGTTGGTTTCTGTAGCCATCCCCTTGCAAGTTTACCATTCACATCAAATGGGCCAGTCTTTTGAACACCAATGAAGGCCACACTTGTATTTGTTTGGAGTGCCAAGGCCCGCGTAAGGTCGGCACTTTGTGCGGTAATGTCCGAGAAAATGGACTTCACCTCTACACCATCCAAGAATGTCGGCGTGTCCATGTTGCGACCAAAACAGATCAGCGACACACGAACTGCCGCTCCATTCAAAGTCCAATCCTCATCAGCCCATGCGTTGAAAATCTTGCCGCCTGATACGATTGGATCGAGTGCCTCACGGTTTGATCCGCCGCGAATTGAGTTTGTAGAAACCAGCCCAACTCTGTCAGTGGATTTTGAACTTACTTGTTCCCAAGCTTTTGCGAACCAATAACACACCAAGTCTGAAAAATTGGGAAGGGTTCCAGCGTACGCCTTTCGTAGTGCAGTAACGTATTCCTTTCCCAGTTCGCCAAGAACACGCTTGCCACCCAAAAACGGTGGGTTGCCCACCACCACGTCGGCCTTCGGCCATTCCGCCCGCGTGCCATCTGCGTTCAACACGGCATCACGGTTCTCAATGGTGTTGAGGCTGCGCAGGATCGGGTTGCGCGAGGCTTCAAAGCCATTGCGGCGCATCCATTGGATTTCACCAATCCACACCGAAACCCGCGCCAGTTCTGCGGCATAGGCATTCAACTCAATGCCCAAAACGCATTCCGGCCCCACGGCGGGAAAGCCGCGCACCAGCCCCAGGCTTTCCGCCTCCAAGTTCACGCGGTGTTCAATGTTCTTGAGTTCAATGAGCGAGAGATAGAGAAAATTGCCTGAGCCGCAGGCGGGATCAAGAACGCGGAAGGCTTTCAACTTGTCCAGAAAATCCTTGTGCAAAGCCTCTGCCGCCGCCTTGGCCTTTGTGGCGCTGGCCAGTTCTGTGCCTTTCAGCAATTTTTCCTTGGTGGCCTTGGGAGCATTGTCGAGCAGGTCTGTGATCTTGGTTTTCACCTCTGCCCATTCCGCCAGCAGGGGCTGAACGATAACGGGGTTGACGATCATCATAATCTTTTCGCGGTCGGTATAATGCGCGCCCAGTTGGCTGCGCTTGTCCGGATCCAGCCCGCGCTCAAACAACGTGCCCAAGATGGAGGGATCAATGTCTGACCAATCCAGCTTGGCGGCTTCCAGCAGATCGGCAATATCAGGCCGCAGCAGCGGGAAAGTGTCGTCACTGTCAAACAAGCCGCCGTTGAACCACTCCACCTTTTCAAAGCCCACCATGCCGCCTGGAGATTTCATCGCATTGAAAAGCGTCTTTGCGTGGGGTTCAAAATCCGAAGGCGTGGATTTGGCATGAGTCAACATGCGTTCAAACATCTTGTCGGGCAGCAGGTTCACATCTTCGGCGAACATGCAGAACACCAGGCGGTTGACGAAATGCGCCACGGCTTCGGCGTTGTGGCCGCGCTCGCGCAAGCGTTGGGCAATGCCCGCAAATTTCTGGGCGGCTTCCTCGGTGAGAAGTTGGCGGGTTTTGGCGGGCTTCAACCGTTCCGGGTCTGTGAAGGCATAAAGCAGCAAGTCTCGCTTGGCAGCATCCGTCAGATCATCCAGCTTGATGACATGGGTTTTGTGGATGGTGTTTGTCCAATTGGTGTGGATGCGGATTTGATCCATATCCGACACGATGAGCAGGGGCGGATTATCCAGCGCCAGCGCGTAGTTTTGCAGTTGCGACAGGGCCGCGTCCAAATCCTTGCGCTTGCCTTTATATTCCCACGCGAAACACTCTTTGCGCCAAACATCGGCCCAGCCTTCGCCGCCTGAAGTTTTGCTGGCCCCTTTTTCAAAGGTGAAGAATTCGCCTTTAGGGTCGGCGCTGATGGGATCAAGAATGCCCAGCAGGGCGCAGAGGTCATTAAAATGTGATTGCGAGGCCGAGCGTTCCTTCAGCTCAACAGCTTTCCATTTTGTGATGAAGGTTTCTGGTGTCATGCCGCTGCGATCTAAACCAAAGCCTGATTCTGTGTCAGAAGCTAGCAGAAACACTATGTTTTCGGCCTGTTGTATTTTAGTTGTGACAAAGCGCCATCCCTCAAAGTCTTTCCTTTGAACACTTGCAATCCCCACCGAACCTTTATATAGACCGCTCATCGCGCGTTCCGAACAGGAATTCGCGCCAAAAAAGTGCGCCCTTCGTCTATCGGTTAGGACGACAGCCTTTCACGTTGTAAAGACGGGTTCGACTCCCGTAGGGCGCACCACCTCCCTTTTAACCCATTGAAGTTGAAAGAGATTAGTGAAATCAATCATTTAGCAAGACCTAAGTCATACAATCAGGTCATGCAATTGGCACTTCTCAGCTATCTCATAAGGGATAAAAACGGGACTTACTATTTCCGTCGTTCAATACCGATTCAGTTGCGACCTTTCATTGCTGGAAGGTTCCATACAAAGGCCAACTGGAAGCAATCACTCAAGACCAAAGACCCAAAGCAAGCAAAGCTTGTTGTTGTTGAAGTTCAAAAGGAATGCAATGCTGCTTTCCATGATGCTGAGTTACGCCAAGCACTGCGCAATCGAAATAATCTGACTCAAGATGACATTCGCTCACTTGCCGATTGGTATAGAGATTCGCACTTGGCTGAAGACGATGATTTCCGCACTCACGAATATCGGAATGACGAAGCGTTTCACGAAGAGGTCAAGCAACAAGCGACTAACGATGGCATAGCAATGCGTTCACGATGGCCTAAGCACACGAACCACGATGCGCTATCTGATAGGCAAGTCTCAAAGAAACAAAGAACCTCAACGATTGTTCAACATGCAACCCGCACTGCGATGGCAAAAGGTGACACGTCTTGGATTGTTGGTGAAGTTGAAGAGGCATTAGACCAATTTGGTGTGAAGCTTGATCGTGACTCACCCTCATTCCGGTCATTGTCACTGGCATTTCTTGAGGCTTCCAGCGAGGCAAGCGCAATGCTCACGCGGCGCTATCAAGGTGAGATTGTCAGAACACCCGAACATATCGCAACACCCAAAGGTGATGGGCGGTTGCCCTTGGAACGCGGCAAGGCCACGGGCGATGAATTGACGATGATGCAAGCTTTTGATCATTGGAAGGGTGTTTGCAATCCAAAACCTAGAAGCGCTGAAGAGTTCAAGCGGGCGGTGAAGCTATTTGTTGAACTCAAAGGTGACGTTCCCGTTGCATCACTCATTCTTGCGGATGGCCTTGCGTTCCGTGAGGGCCTATCACGAATGCCAGTGATGGAATATCGCAGGGGGGATTTGTTCAATGCTGACATCAAAACACTCATTGCGTGGGCAGAAGCGAACCCCGATGCAAGACGATTGGCAGCGGCAAGCACAAACAAATCAGTGAGAGCCTTAGCGACAATCTGCAAATTGATGCGTGACGAAGGCAAGATCAATAAGCCAGTCTGGGAGAATCCCTTTAGAGTTAGAAATATCAAGGGCCGTGCAGAGGCGCGTGTTGAATTTGCCCCTGATGATTTGCGAGCGATATTCAATTCACCAATCTATGTTGACGGCAAGAGGCCACACGGCGGGGCGGGTGAAGCTGCTTTCTGGTTGCCATTGCTTGCGCTATTCCACGGCTCACGCCAGACGGAACTTGGCCAATTGATTATTGGTGATGTTCGGTGTGAAAGTGGCGTGTGGCATTATGTGGTGATGTCAGACGATGGTACTGGTGCGGAACTTGAAAAGAATATCAAGGTGCAAGGCAAGCGATTGCGAGTTCCGATTCATAGCGAAGTGCTGAAATGTGGATTCCTTGAGTTCGTAGCAAAGCTTGAGAGTGTGAGCGGCAAGAGTGCGAGAATCTTTGATGCCTTGGAAGCTGATAGCAGCGGCAACTTGACGGCCAATTGGTCTAAGTGGTGGAGCAAGTGGGCAAGGGGAAAGCTTGCTATTACTGACACTCGCAAAGTGTTTCACTCGTTTAGGCACGGTTGGAAAGATGCTGCACGGGCAGCGGGGATCGGTGAAGAGTTATCGGATGCAATCACGGGACATGAAGGCGGTGGGCAGGGACGGAAATATGGGAGACGCGGCGTTGCAGCTTTCAATATTAAAGACCTCAAGGCCGCAATTGAGCGTGTCCAGTTTGATGTTGATTTGACTCACCTTCAAAGATGACATTCAAAGCTCTCATGATCTGGTTAATATGTCAGTTTTAATTTAGAAAACAGATACGAAACATAAGACCGTTGAGTGATACGAAGGGGCAGAAGCGATCATGCCCGTGACGCAGATTTGGGTGGCCGTCGATTCTAGTCTAGCGGTTGATGTTGAGAATGCTTTTGACCAAATCATCAATTTGTTGCCCGCAGCATCATAGTTCTAAACCTTACTGCCCCAAGCGCGATAGACTCTGAAAAGACCATTGGCCTGCGAGTAGCTCTGGGCGATTATCGATGTCACCCTCGTAGGGGTCATTTTGAGAGCGAAACAGAATTCACTCTCTATGCGGATTGACTCTTCGGTTAAGTTAGTTTCAACAATCAAAGTTAAATTGTTCCGGCGGGTTGCCATTCAACTCGCTGAACTGGGCTCACGGGGCTATATAATGATTTCAAGAACGGTTATTTATCTGGCAATTTCGTTGGCGCTTTCATTTGTGCTAATCCACAGCAGCTTGGCACAACAAAGCAAACTCCCAAAATGCACCTTCTATGCAGCGCAAGAGCAGGACTATTATGACAACTGCTTTGGGGCATACACAAATGCGAAGGGCGAAAAGTATGTTGGGGAATGGAAAAATGGCAAGGCCAACGGCAAAGGGACTCTCAAACTTGTTGACGGTGATAAATATGTCGGAGAGTTCAAAGACAATAAATTTAATGGTAGCGGGACATATTATGTGCGCAACGGAGACAAGTATATTGGCCAGTTCAAAATTGGCAAGCAAAGTGGTCAAGGGACACTCACATTTGGAGAAGGCCAACAGAAAGGTGCCAAGTACGTCGGCGCATTTAGCGATGGTAAGTACAACGGACAGGGGACATTTACATTTCCGAACGGCAATAAGTATGTAGGCGAATATAAGGATGGCTTACCTAATGGGGCCGGAATTGAATACGCTGCGGACGGTTCAATCACAGCGCAGGGCATTTATGAAAAGGGGGAACTGATAAATGCTGAAACGGCTCCACTTCAGGAATTAGCAAATACGCACCGCATTCAAATGATCAAAGACGGAGGCACATACATCGTACCAGTTCTCATCAATGAAGTTTTGACCCTTCATTTCGTTGTGGACAGCGGTGCGGCTGATGTGACTATTCCTGCCGATGTGGCAATGACCCTTATGCGCACTGGAACAATCAAGGAAAGCGACTTTATTGGTAGTCAGAAATATCAATTAGCTGATGGATCAATGATAGATTCAAAGCAATTTATTATTCGGTCGCTCAAAGTTGGTGACCAGCTTGTTGAAAATGTACGTGGAAGTATTGGTGATGCGAAGGGCAGCTTGCTGCTGGGGCAAAGTTTCTTGGAAAAGTTCAAGTCGTGGTCAATGGACAATGCGAGCCATGAGTTGGTTCTTGAGTGACGCTATGGGTCGAGAAAGTTTTGGTTTCTGGTTTGGCTGTGAACGCCAGTGAAAAATTGCGTTGCCTTGTTGTGCAATAATTTAACCACGGGATAGAAGTCGGCGCTGATTCACAACGAAAGCCAGCGCAAGGCCGATCATATTCGATAGGGTATTTTCGAACGAACTATTTCTATGCCATCGGAATCGATGTGATATGCAGCAAAACAATCTTTGATGAAACGAGTAGCCTGAACTTGATTTGCAGCTGGGCCGACTACGATCTTCTTCAAAACCCCACGTGCATTACTGCGCCAGTCGAATTCACGATATTTTACCATTGATTGCGCTTTATACTTCACATCCGGTGCAGGCATGTCAGACCGAAAGATCTGAAGGAATCGATATTCGTTCTCGTTCTGGTAGGCTTCATGCTTGAAGTACATCACACTGGGTATGACGTTCATCGAATGAGCTATGCTCAGCTTCTTCATATTGTCGTTCAGACTACCGCTTTCTATGCTGATTTTCCGTGGGAGACTAATAAGCGGAACAATCATTTTGGCCAGTGCCGTTTGAATTCGTTTTAGCTCTAAGTCATTGTAGGTGATCGGAAAAGTTGAATTCTGTCCTATCAAAGCGCCATTCTCGTTTTCAAAGCCTCCCTTTAAGGAACTTGTGTCGAATCCAAGTGCAAAACCCTGTCCGTTGTTGGCATATGCACGCCACTGACCGAGATCATCGCTATCGCCACTGAAACAGCAGATGAAATAGTGCGCAGATTCCTCGATCCCACCATGTAAACAGAACCGCGTAAATCGCTTCGCGAATTCTTTGACTTCAGGTCTTTCTGCTGTGATCTCGGACTTGAGGACATTTAATGCAATGCAAAGGCCGTGCTTCAATTCTGACGGATCGTTCTGGCGAAATATGTCGGAAAGTCTCATTTTCCCACTTTCGATAATACCTGCGAGACCAGCACGGTTTGTGTAGTGATAGAGGATAGGCGGTAGCGGCTTTTTTGCTTCGACCTCCTCGGTGAATTCCTTCAATAACTTTGTAGCTTCTGTATCGTAGTGTTTAATCGCGTTGCTCATATCGTGCGGGATAATAGGGTCATTGTCTGACATCAAAGTTGGTTTCCTTCAGGCTTTAGGTCGTGCTGTGATGACGCTAACACTACAAAGTCGTAGAGATTACATTATCAGATTTTGCTACTAAGGTCACAAGCTGCTGTCGGTTTAAGTGTGGTCAGTTTTAGCTTGAACTGTAAAAAAAGGGAATTCAAACTTACCCACGACTCTAACTTGGACTGTCAAATATAGATCAGAGGTGTTTGACGTGCCAGATTTGTAAATCAGAAAAATCAATAGGCCTTCGCTTTAACGGGAAGCACAACACCAAGCACGTCAAGTGCAGCCTCTTGCATTAGTCTTATAGCCAACTCACGCTTTGACGCTTGAACCATAAGACCGTCGTGCATCGGCAAAGCTGGAACATCATGCACGTTCATCAAGCGGCATAGGACTTCCATCAAGACTTGCGACTCTAAGAACGTGAACCGGTGGCTGAGGTTCTTTCCGAATTGATCTGCGATTGCGTGGTGATGTTCCAAGATGGATTGCCTTATGTTCTCACCGTTCCACTGCTTTGGCAGTTGATCACGTAAGCCCCTTGGAAGCTTGGTGAGGGGGCCTGATTTGGCAAGCATCGCCAACACAACTTTCTTGATTGCGCTGCGATGGTTCTCGAGGCCCTTTATTAAATAGAGGTCAACCCCGTTCGATGGCGAGCATTTGGCTTCACGATATGCAAGCCTCAAGTGCATGTTGCTATAATCGAGGTCGCAAATCGGTTCATCATTTATGCGGATTAAGTGGCGTTGTGCTTTAGGCAAGGCTTGGTGCCAGCCATTTACGTTTCCGCCATGAAGCCTGCCCCTGAGATCGAAGCTTATCATTCCGTCGGATGCGAACAAGCGCTTGAACGGTGCGAACGGCGGTGGGGCATTGGTTTGACCAACAATGTGAATGCGTGATTGGGAGAGGAACTGATTATATTGCCTCAGTGGTTCGCGTAATGTGTTGGCGATGGCACAATCATCGGGATAGTCGATCAATGCAGGGCCGTCTTGAATGAAAGGTTCGTCAACATCATCGTCGCCTTTCGCTTCGTCATCACCCCTGATAGCGGTTGCGGTGCGACTCTTGAGGCGTGTCAGAATGATCACCTCTTCATCGGGCAGTCGGATGGTGCAAGCGGTGGTAACTTGATGCTTGGCTATAAGTTCAATCAGCTTTGGTTTTGGTGCGATAGTTGTTCGCAGTCGCTTAAACTGGAATGGTTGAATGGCAATCAATCCCAGTTCCTCAAGTTCCATGAGTGTTTGCGATAGTGGTTCGCCCTTGATCGCTTGGCGCTGGTAACGGGTGGCCTTTTCTCGCTTGAGGTTAACTGCGATGCAAGGGAACTGGACGAAGTTAGCAAAGATGGTTGTGATGATTTCAAGGCGGCGGGTATGCGCATTCTGATAGGCTTTAGGCTTAAGCGGTGTGCTGATTTCGCTCGCAAGGGTGTGGAGAGGTAGGCCAGATTGATGAGGTGAGGCGGTCAACCAAACGTCCATAAGGATTGCCTCTGGGAGGAGCGCAGGTGGACTTTGAAGAGCGATTGAAGAGGCGGGCGGTGTGCGAGTGCCAAATGAACCAAGTGTCTTAGAACGACTCTTGAGGCCACGCTGCGAACGCTTGTTCAACATGGGTGCAGGCTTGGTGACTGGCGCGATGATAGGCTTGCTGGGATGGCTTTAGGTGAGCAGGGAAGGTTGATAGCAATCCATCCACGCAAACACGTTGCGATAGAGCTTGAGGTCTGGCGTGATGATAGGCTTGGTGGGATGGCTTGAGGTGATAGCTTGAGCGGGTGAATAGCCCTCAATCCATAATACGCTGAGATGAAACTTAGAGTTAGGCTTGGAGTCAGGCGTGATGCGAGCATAGGGTGGGGACATTGAGCCTTGTGGTGAGGATTATTCAACCTTCCCTGTTCACCTGAGGTCACACGCCTAGTGACACTTAGAGAGGGGCACACAATGATAACCATTAGGGGCGGAATTGCTCTTCGATCATAATTGGGTGCGACAAGTTGACTAACTTTGGGTGAGCGTCCAGTTCTCACGGGGCAGGACTTTGTGCAATGGCCTGAGAGGCTTGGCGAGTGGCGCGATGCTTGGTGCGAGTGCGCTTCAATTCGATGATGTGAGGGACTGCCAAATCAGCAAGATGTGAGCTTATATCGTCGATCACTTTGCCAAGTTCGCGCATGACAATTCCAGTGCCAGCGGGGAACGCCTTAAAGCCCCACGGTTTGCCGTCTTTCACCTTGTCCTCATAACCAGCAGGGACATAGCGGGCCGCAAGCCTATGCGCTTGGCGGGCAATCTGCACATGCAGGAACTCATTGCCACGGTGTGAGAATGTTATGTCATCCGCAACATTGGCACGGGTTGCCAGCGTGATTGTGAGAAGGCGAATAGGCTTGATGCCTCTCACCCTCATGCGGGCTAGCGCAACACGTGCCTTAGCCTTTGCAGGCGCACGAAGCATTCCCATGGCAGTCTCAGGCTTGCCAGCGCCGTTCAACAAAGCGTCAAACATGATGATTATGCGCTTCACCAATGGCACATCGAGGTTTGCTTTTAGCCAGCGTTCGGTTGCCCAAAGATAGGGCTTCATGTCAGATGCTTTGTACGAGTCGCAATGAGCAGAGCCGTGGCGTGAGAAGTGCCTAACGTGTTTGGCGCAATAGCGTTCGCTCAGACCTTTTCCAGCGAGTGCTTGAGTTGGCAGAGCGCATGTGAACACGGTGCATTGCTTGAAGAGGGCATTCGGATTGGCTTCGCTGGCAGTTGTCCTAACGTGAGCGTTGCGGATTTGCTTAGCGTAAGGTGAGCGTTGGTGATTGCTCATTACTTTAGCTTCGATCAATCAGCTCTTGCCTTGAACGACTATGTGGGAGCCCCGCATTATCTGCTATGCGGCGTACTTCCCAACCTTGTAATTTGAAGCGCTTCGCTATCTCACGCAAACTTTGTCCTTGTCGAAGTAATGCAACTATAATGTCTTGTATTTCCTTATCTACGAGTAGAGCTTCATTCGAGTGACGCTTTTCTCCTAAGTCCGCGTGGTTATGCGCATTGTCTCCATATCTGAGGTGGTTCGGATGAGTGTCTACGCAGTTTCTTGGGCAATCAACGCCATGCAGAACGTGTCTTATGGCATTGTTGATTTCATCGAGACCAACGTGTTGACGGTGCGCGAAGTCTTTGGGATTTAGATAGGGATGGCCCAGCGGTATTGCAAATTGAGGATCGAGACGATGGTTGAAATGTTCCATTGCTTCTCGGTGGGCGGTGAATGTAAGCCATTTTCCGGTTGCCGCATCACGCACTTTGAACACCCCGTAACGCTTGGGAAGCCCTTGCGGGTCTTTGTTTTTGTCTTGGGATAACCCAACATTGAAGCCATCTCGCGTAGGCCAATGCTGTTTCCAGTGTTCGGGCCATAGCTTATGCTCTTTATCCTTATCGTCTTCATAAATCAAAACCATGACTTCATTGAACACTTTAAGTTCTTCAATGGTCATTTCGCGTTGCTTTTTTTTCGTATTCTTCAGTGGTTTAATATCGGTCTTCATAGACTTTATCCTTACTCTTACAAACTGCTAACCCAATAGCGTGGGTTATCGCTTTGATGGTTGCAATCACCATCCGATTTCATTCGTGTTCTCAGATGTTCATCACTGAATAGAGATGGCAAATTGGATTACTTTCGTCCGCTCTAAGGTTTGCGCTGAATCTCTTCTAATTCTTTGGGATCAAGCAAAATTGCGACAGTAATTCTGTTGGTGTCTCCGTCGTTTTCAATGCTGATATGGGTTTTGCTTAAATCTTTTCCTCTAGTGATTTCAGCAATTGCGGCTTGCTCATGCCCGCTCTTGATGCTGACCGTTGTGGTGGATATTCGTTCAGCAATGCGTGCAATTGTCGAGCGACTGCATTGCATGGTGTCCATGATGCTCGACCAAGAATGTTTCAGCATAAGCAGTTTGGCTATTCGTTCGTTGCGTTCAACATTTTCAGGACGACCTTTGTAAAGGCCTTCATCTTTGGCTTTGGCAATGCCCTGCGTTTGACGGCGTCGTCGATCTTCATAATCTTTTCGAGCAATTGCGGCGAGCATGTCTAAAAGCATGTCATTTATAGCGGCAAACATACGGCCAGTGAACTCGTCCGGCTTTGAGGCTGACGATAGGAAAATCCAAGATGTCGGCAAGTCCATCGCTACGATGCGAATATCGCGCTTCTTGATTTCAGACCTTAAAAGTTCCCAATCTCCAGTGTTGAGACGGGATAACCTATCGACCTGCTCCACAAGCAGCACATCGCCTTCGTGGCTATCAGAAAGCAACCGAAACAGCTCGGGACGTTTGAGTGAGGCCCCACTTTCGTTCTCCGCATAGTAAGACGCGATTAGCAAGTTACGTTCTGCTGTAAACCTGTCTAGGTCTGATCTTGCTCGGTTTGCGTTTTGTTCTGCTGTAGAGGCTCTAAGGTAGGCACGGATGAATGACATGAAGACACCTTTGGTATTATTTACATGGTTCGATATATAATAGTCTGATTTGAATTGTCAAGAGGTATTATCGAACCGATAATTCGGTGGTTCTTGAGAGGCATACCCTTATCGAACTACATTGAGGGCGGCCCAAAGAGGGGTGGTTTGAATTTTGGCATTGTGTCTGGGCAAAACCTTTAGCTGGCAAGAGGTGCCCTCACTCAAAGGAAGTGGTTCACAAGTTGGGGCAGGCGGTGACCTTCTGGTGGAAGCGATTGGTGCTGCGCCTTGTCGTGTGGCTGGCATATTGTGCGCAGTGATTTGGTTAAAGGGTGGTGGGGGTGTGGCAGCCACGGGGGATTTGCGGATGCGCCATTACGTGAGAAGACCTCTGACGCGATCTGATATTTTTCAGACTTTTCCGGAATCTATCCGGTCACTTGGCGCTTGAGTTAGGCAATGGGGCAACGATCATTCTCAAAGAAATAGCGACATATATGACGTACGTCTAATTTATATGTTTACAGCTAAGTCAACATAGCATAATTTACTGGTATGATCAACACTGACAATCAAATGGACGGAGGGTTCAGCAACAATAGGTTCCAATCAAAATGGGGCTACGCAGGCACATTGGGTTTCTCGCAAGTTCCTGATGTTTTGCTCAAGTCTCAAAGGCAACTTGGCCTTGACTGCACTGAACTTGTTATTTTGCTGAACGTGCTTTCTCATTGGTGGTTTAAGGATCGCAATCCTTTTCCAACAACGTTCACATTGGCGAATCGGGCAGGGGTTTCAATGCGGACGGCCCAAAGAGCCATTAAGTCCATGGAAGCGAAGGGACTGATTAGCAAAACACGGGGAGCGAATGGCAGGGAATACGACCTTGAACCGCTTGTAAATAAGCTAAATTCAATTGCGATTGGTCAACCCGTATTTGTGGTTAGTCATCAAGGAGATATGATGTAGCTCAATGGAAAGAGCCTTCGCTGGCTACTTAGGATATTGTGTGCGACTTTATTCTAGGGGCGAAGAGATGCGGGTTCAAGTCCCGCCGTCATTATATACGAGGTGTTTTGAGTTGTTGCTTAACGGGCTTGACGGTGGGGAAATGAAGTCATACAAATCGTCATCAAAAACGACTAAAGTATCTTGTTAAGTTATTGAATTTAATAGGTTTCGTCTTGCAAATAGCAATTCCCGTAGGGCGCACCAACTCTCCTGAACTCGTCAAATCAGTGGGTCACTATGCTTCCTCAATCCATGATGCGTGTGGCCAAAATGGTTGAGGCGAAATTTCCGCAACATCCGCGATTGGCAGAAATGTTTGTTGATTGTTTCAGCAACACCTATTCCACAACCTTAAAACCACAGAGCGATGGTTCAACCTTTGTGATCACTGGCGATATTCCCGCCATGTGGTTGCGCGATTCTGCAGCCCAAGTGCGCCCCTATCTGGTGCTGGCCAAAACCGATGAACATTTTGCCGCGCTGATTGCGGGCGTGGTTCAACGCCAAGTTACCAACGTGTTGATTGATCCTTATGCCAATGCCTTTAACGAGGCTGGCAACGGCCGCTGCCACAACGCTGATAAAACTGAAATGGGCGCTTGGATTTGGGAACGCAAATATGAACTCGATTCGTTGTGTGCGCCGTTGATGTTGGCCCATGATCTGTGGCAGGCAACGGGGCAGGGCGGGCATTTCACCCAAGATTTCATCCAATCGGCAAAGGTGATTGTGGCCACAATTAAGCTTGAACAAAACCACGCAAACTCCATCTATACATTTGAACGCTTGGGCGGCCTGGCCACTGATACACTGGGCAACAATGGCCTTGGCAATCCTGTGGGCCAAACCGGAATGAGTTGGTGTGGCTTTCGCCCCAGCGATGATGCCTGCATGTATAACTATCTCATCCCATCAAACATGATGGCTGTTGTGGCCTTGCAAGGCTTGGCAAAACTGCCGTTTGGTGATGAACACTTGGCGGCGCAAGCGCAGGCTTTGGCGGATGACATTCGCCACGGCATTGAGACGTTTGGCAAAGTGAACCACCCGCAATTTGGTGAAATTTATGCCTATGAGGTTGATGGCTTGGGCAACCATAACCTGATGGATGATGCCAATGTGCCAAGCCTATTGGCCATGCCCTATTTAGGATATTGCGCTGTGGAAGACCCGGTTTACCAAGCCACGCGCCGCTTTGTGTTGAGCACGGCCAACCCTTATTATTTTTCTGGCACAGCCGCCCAAGGCATTGGCAGCCCACACACGCCACACAATTATATCTGGCCCATTTCGCTGTGCATCCAAGGCTTAACCTCCACGTCGCGCGCCGAGCAATTGGCCTTGCTGGATATGCTGATGAATACGGATGCCGGCACAGGCCTAATGCATGAAGGCTTTGATAAGGATGACCCCGGCCAATTCACTAGGCCGTGGTTTGCCTGGGCCAATTCCATGTTTGCTGAATTTGTGATGGCGCTTTAACACCTGCCATCTTATTGCCTCAGAGAGTTTGCATCGCTATTTAAAGATCATGCAGAAAAAACATATTGGCCGCGCATCAACAGTTTTAGGCGTTGCCGTGGGCATTTATTTTGCCACGGCCTATCTGGTAGCACCGCTGGTTTGGGCAGATTATATCTCATGGTCGGGCATAACCCAGCACGCGGCTGTGACCACCACCAAGCAAGGCATTGCGGCTGATCCGTTGAACTTTGGTTTGGTTGGCACGAAAGATGAAGTTGTCAGCGCCATGCGTCAAGCGGGCTGGTATCCGGCAGATCCTGTGACATTGCGATCAAGCTTGGCCATTGCCCAAAGTGTGGCCTTTGATCGGCCTTATGTTTATGCGCCTGTTAGCCCCCTGTTTTATGAAAGCCGCAAGCAAGATTTGGCCTTTGAAAAACCCGTGGGCAACAGTGCAAAAAAGCGCCACCACGCAAGGCTGTGGCAGGTTATGGCCAAGGGCGTTGAGGGAAAACCCGTGTGGGTGGGTGCTGCCACGTTTGATGCCAGTGTGGGGTTAAGCCATCTCACATTTCAAATCACCCATCACATCAGCCCCGACATTGACGCCGAGCGCAATGAGTTGCTGGGCGATTTGGCGAAGGCGAAAGTTGTACGCATATTATATCGCCTGCCAGCCGCGGGCAGAAGCCTGTTTGGCATGAATGGCGGAGGCGATAAATATCATACAGATGGCGATATTCATTTTGCTGTTGTGTGTGATGATGCCAAGCCGCAAGCTGACCCACCGCGCCAACTTGCTCAATCGCCGTTTGTTGCGTTACAAAACCGGGTGTGGACGTTTGCTGAAACTTCTGGCGGCAACCGTTCTTTGCCAGCATCAGTGGGCAAGCCATGATGATTGCAGACAAGCCAGATGCCATGGCACCGGATGGTTCAGAGGTTCGGTTTTTGGCCAGAACCGAACGCGGATCAATGGCGCAATTCACTTTGCCAGTTGGAAAAACCTCAATCGCTGTGGCCCATCGCACAGTGGAAGAAGTTTGGTTCTTCACCCAAGGGCAGGGGCAATTCTGGTTCAAATCCGCAGCAAGTGAGGAAGTTTTGGAAATCAGCCCAGGCGTTTCACTTGCAATTGCCGTGGGCACGCATTTTCAATTTCGCAACACTGGCCAACAGCCACTCATCGCCCTCGCCACAACCATGCCGCCGTGGCCCGGAATGGATGAAGCCTATAGCGTTGAGGGCAAATGGCTAGCTTCGCTCTAGCTTTTCACACCCGCTTTCCCATATAAGCGGGGCATGAGTTATCACTTTCGCAAAATGAACGGGTTGGGCAATGATTTTGTTGTGCTGGATGCACGCCAAAACCCCATTGCCATATCCAACACGCAGGCCCGCGCCATTGCTGATCGCAAATCTGGCATTGGCTGTGACCAGTTGATTGTGATGGAAAAATCTAACTTTGCCGATGTGCGGATGCGCATTTGGAATGCTGAGGGCGGCGAAGTGCCTTCCTGCGGCAATGCCTCGCGCTGCATTGCGGATTTGATTTTTGATGAAACGCACACAAACAACGCAACCATCGAAACCTTGGGCGGCATGTTAGTGGCCACCAAGGCCGGTGAACGTTTGGTAACCATTGATCAAGGCCTGCCAAAATTCGGTTGGGCCGAAATTCCGTTGTCTGAACCCTTTGCCGATACGCGCCACATTGAATTGCAGGTTGGGCCGATTGATGCACCGTTGTTGCATTCGCCATCGGTTGTGAATGTTGGCAACCCGCATTGCATTTTTTGGGTGAATGATTTGAACGTTGTCGATTTTTCGCGCGTTGGCCCGATGTTGGAAAATCACCCGATGTTTCCTGAACGGGCCAATATATCATTGGCCAAAGTTGTGGCGCGCGACCATGTTATTTTAAAAGTGTGGGAACGTGGCGCTGGTTTAACCCAAGCGTGCGGCACGGCGGCTTGCGCCACCATGGCAGCGGGCCACCGCATTAAAATTATTGATGCCAAATGCAAAATTTCATTGCCCGGCGGTGATTTGTTCATGGCAGTGAACGAAGCCAATGGACACATTTTGATGACTGGCCCTGCGGCTTATGATTTTGAGGGCACGTTGCCAGAAGGCCTATTGTGAGCGCTGCAGAAATTGAAACTTTCGGCTGCCGTCTCAACACCTTTGAGAGCGAGATTATGCGCGGCCACGCGGCAAAAGCCGGGCTTGAAAATGTAGTGATATTTAACACCTGTGCCGTGACGGCAGAAGCCACGCGCCAAGCCCGCCAAGCAATTAGGAAAGCCCATAAGGAAAATCCATCGGCACAAATTATCGTGACAGGCTGTGCGGCCCAAACTGATCCTGATATGTTTGCCCAAATGCCTGAAGTTTCACGCGTGTTGGGCAATGAAGAAAAGTTGCAAGCATCGGCTTGGCTTTTGAACACCAATCGCCCGCGTGTTGATGTTTCAGATATTATGCAGGTGAAAGAAACCCGCCCGCCGATGATTGATCGGTTAACAGCGCGCACGCGGGCCTTTGTGCAAGTTCAAAATGGCTGCGACCACCGTTGCACATTTTGCATCATTCCTTTTGGGCGTGGAAATTCGCGCTCGGTGCCGATTGTTGATGCGGTTGAACAGGTGCGCCGTTTGGTGGCAGAAGGCCACAACGAGGTTGTGCTTTCAGGCGTTGATCTTACATCCTGGGGGGCCGATCTTGACGGGGCGCCCAAACTTGGAAAATTGCTGACGCACATTCTGAAAGCTGTTCCTGATTTGAAGCGGTTGCGTCTGTCTTCGATTGATTCAATTGAAGCTGATCAAGAATTGATTGATGTGATCACCAGCGATCTGCGCATCATGCCGCATTTGCATTTGTCACTTCAGTCTGGCGATAATATGATCCTTAAGCGCATGAAGCGCCGCCACGCCCGCGAACACTCAATTGAGTTTTGTTCTGATCTGCGCAGCCGCAGGCCCGATATGGTTTTTGGCGCTGACATCATTGCCGGCTTTCCTACTGAAACAGATGAGATGTTTGAAAACTCTCTCAAAATTGTTGATGAATGTGGGCTTACATTTTTGCACGTTTTTCCCTATTCGCCGCGGCCGGGCACGCCTGCTGAAAAGATGCCAGCCGTTGAAGGCCAGGTGATCAAGCGCCGCGCCGCATTGTTGCGGGCCAAAGGCGAAGCGCGATTGGAGAATTATTTGAGCGGGCAAATCGGCGAAATGCGCGATATTCTGATTGAGACACCGATGATGGGCCGCACCGAACATTTTGCCGTGGCAAAATTTGAAACGGCCATGATGCCTGGTGCTTTAATCAAAGCCAAGGTGCAAGCGGCAACGCCCACACATTTGCAAATGGGTATTTGATGGCCGGATTTTTCAAAAAACTATTCAATCGCATCACAGGCAAGCCCGCTGATGAAGTGGTTGTCGAGGCCGTTGAACCCGTTGCTTTGCCAGCGCCTGAGCCTGAGGCAGAGCCTGAAGCGGTTTCCGCAAAGACCAAGCCGCCCGCAAAAATATCTGTCGTAAAAAAGGCCCCACCTAAAAAGGTTACAGCCAAAAAAACTGTGACTAAAAAGGCTGTGGTCGAAAAGGCGATTGTTAAAAAACCGGCCGCAAAGAATATTGCGGCACCAAAGGTTGTTGCTAAAAAGCCGGTTGCAAAGCCAGTTCTAAAGCCAGCTGCAAAAACTGCGCCAGTGCTAGTTAAAGAAAAAGCTTTGGTGGCGCGGCCCGCCACAGGCGAAAGCATTAGAAAGCCGCCGATCACAACCACGATTGCGCCTGAAATTCCAATTCCGCTGCCGCCTGTGTTGGCGAAGGTCGTTGCTTCTGCCCCGCCGCCCTTGGTTGATACACCAGCGCGAAGTGGCTGGTTTTCACGGCTGAAAGAAGGTCTTTCGAAGTCTTCAAAATCCATCGGCGGCTCGATCACAGCCATCTTTACCAAGCGCAAACTTGATAAAGAAACGTTGCAAGATTTGGAAGACACGCTGGTGCAAGCCGATCTTGGCTTGCCTGTGGCCGAGCGGATTATTGCGCGGGTTTCGCATGGTCGTTTTGACAAAGAGATTGATCCCGAGGAAGTAAAACAAATCTTGGCCGATGAAGTGGCACGAGTTTTAAAGCCTGTGGAAGTGCCCTTCAACTTTGGCACGGAAAAGCCTTATGTGATTATGGTTGTGGGTGTGAATGGCTCTGGCAAAACCACCACGATTGGCAAATTAGGTTCAATCGCTGCCGCCGAAGGATTTAAAGTTATGTTTGCCGCGTGTGACACGTTTCGCGCGGCGGCCATTGAACAACTTACGGTGTGGGGCAATCGCATTGGCGCTGAAACCATTAGCCGGCCAACCGGTGCTGATTCAGCCGGCTTGGCTTTTGATGCGCTAAAAACGGCGCGCGAAAATGGCACCGATATTTTATTTATTGATACTGCGGGCCGCCTGCAAAACAAAGCCTATCTGATGGATGAGTTGGATAAGGTTGTGCGCGTAATCAAGAAACAAGATGAGGCAGCGCCCCACGCTGTGTTGCTGGTGTTGGACGCCACAACGGGCCAGAATGCCCTTTCGCAAGCTGAAGTGTTCACCAAAGTTGCAGGCGTTACCGGCCTTATCATGACCAAGCTGGATGGCACGGCACGCGGCGGTATTTTGGTTGCCATTGCTGAAAAATTTAAACTGCCCATCCACGCCATTGGTGTGGGTGAATCAATCGACGATTTGCAACCCTTCGACGCGCAAGGCTTTGCCCGCGCCATAGCCGGACTTGAAAACACATGAATGATTTAAAACTTGGCCAAACCCAAAAAATGCTGCTCGATATGGGGCCGCTGTTGGCGTTCTTTTTGGCCAATTGGAAGTTCGGATTGATAACCGCAACTGGCGTTTTGATGGCCGCAACATTTGTCTCGCTGGCCATCACCTATGCGCTGACCAAAACGGTTTCAAAATTTACGCTGATCAGCGCATGTTTCATTGCGGTGTTTGGCGCTGCCACATTATATTTTCAAGACACGTGGTATCTTAAAGCCAAGGTGACGTTGATTGAATTTTTGTTCGCGGGGTTTCTTTTCGCCGGGCTTTATTTCAACAAGCTTTTCGTGAAAGATATTATGGGCCACGCCCTCGATATGCCAGACGACGCTTGGAAAACGCTAACGATCCGCTGGGGCTTATTTTTTATCGCCATGGCAATTTTGAATTTGTTGATTTGGAAGTTTTTCTCTGAGGGTTTGTGGGTCAGCTTTAAGGCCTTTGGCCTTTTGGGTTGCACCATGGTATTTGCTTTGGCCAACACGCCTTTCATGGCGAAATATATGAAAGATTAGGCCTTAGAGGCCTAACATCATCACCAACCGTGTGGCCAGCCCTGCTGTGACGCTGCTTAACACTGTTCCCCACACCATATCGATGATCGCAATGCGCCAGCCAAAACCTTCCATCACCGACAGGTTGGTTAAATCATAGGTGCCATAGGCCATGGCACCAATTGCAGCACCCACACCTGCCGCCAGCGCCCAAGAGCCCGCTGCCAAGCCCGGTGAAACCGCAAAAAACCAAAGGCCCAAAGCATAGCCAAAGTAAAACAAAACTGCTGCCGTAAGATTGGGTTGTTTTTTGAGAAGCGAACCAATTTCGGCCACATAGGTGGAGCGGGCAATGCCCATCAGCCAAACCATATCGATGGCAACAAAAATGACGACGATAATCACATAGCTCAACAAAAATTTGCTCATCTTACTGGCCCTTCGTACAGATTGGATAATGGTTGATCGGGTGCTGGTGGGGTTGCGTTAATCTTCAAACCTTTGCGCCACAGTTTGAATGCTTCCCAATGGATGCCAAACAAAACCTGCAATGGCAAAAATGGCATGCGCAGAAACGCTTTGAACAAATTGAAATCTGTCAACGGCCTTTGTTGCCCGTTGATCCAAGTGTTCAGCGTTAATGTGTCTTGCGTGAACAGCTGCACGCCAAGGTGCAACGCGTGCTCCGGCACTGGCGCTTGAAAATGATAATAGCCTTCAACCGTGTTGAACGGAGAAACATGCAAGCGTTTTTTGTTCACGTCATCAAGTTGATCGGCCCGCACCACATAAGAATGTGTTTGGCCGAAGGTGTTGTTCACCTCAAACACCAAACAGTTCAACTTTTCTTGAGCGTCAAAACAATAATAGCTGGTAATGGGGTTGAACACGCGCCCGAACAATGCCGGCAGACACAGCATGAATATACGATGCACGCTTCCACTGCCCACGGCCTTTTCCGCCAAGCCGCGGATATGGGTGGCGATAGGTGTGCGATCACGCTTGCCCCACTTTTTGTCATTCACGCTGAACAGATTAAAGCCATTGTAACTGAACAACCGCAATTTAAGTTTGCTCAACTGTTCCACATCAAGCCAAAGATAAAATATATTCATGCGCAGCGTGTGGCGCACCGGTTTTGTGCGCACATGCACCACTTCACACGTATAAAGCGACGAGGGTGTGATCATTCCGCAGCCTCGTGTGACACGATATTCTGGGGTATAATCAAACGATCATTGGCTTGGGCCAAGCTCCATGGCCTTGAAATGCCGCCCAGTTCTTCAGCGACCGCCAAGCCCGCTTGTAGGCCATCTTCGTGGAAGCCTGAGCCAAAATAGGCGCCACAAAACCACAAGCGGTCTCGGCCCTGCAAATTCCAAAGTTCTCTTTGAGCCGCAGCAGTGTTGGTTGTAAATTTTGGATGGCGAAAATTGGTGGAATACAAAATATCATCGGGAAGACCGTGGCCATCGTTGACGAGAGACACAAATATATTTTGTGCAGTGTCCAACGGTTGCAGGTCATTCATCCAATAGGTCAGGCATCCCGCAGTGTTCTTGGCAACATAGTTCCAACTTGACCAGTGCCGTTGCGCCTTTGGCATCAAATGACGATCACGGTGCACATAAAGCGGGTTGTTGGTATATTCAAACGTATCGAGAATTTCACTTTCATCTGGGCTTGGTTGTTCAATCAACGCCAAAGCCACATCCCCATGGGTGGCCAGCACCACGTGATCAAAATCTTGCTTGAGGCCACCTTCCAAAACCAGACGTACACCATAAGGTTGCCTGACAATTTTTAAAACAGCTGAATTCAGCCGCGCATCAAAAGCACCATCTGCCACTATTTTATCGACGTAAGTTTTTGACCCGCCGCGCACCGTTCGCCATTGTGGCCGATCGGCATAGTTTAACAATCCATGGTTTTTGAAGAACTGCAAAAAAGCCTTCGCCGGATAATCCAACATCGACGATGGATCAGACGACCAAATGGCGCCAGCAACGGGCAACAGGTGCAAATCTACAAAATCTTGGGAAAAGCCCTCGGCCTGCAAATAGGCCATCAGTGTTAGATTTTCATCGATGTTCGAAAAATCAATTTTTGCCAACCGCAAAAACTTCGCCATGCCTTGCATCATGCGCCAATGAGCGGCAGATTTAAGATTGCTGACACTGCCAACAAAATTGAACGGGCTTGAACCGGAATATTCGTAAGCGCCAGACTTCAGCGAAACCGCAAAACCCATCTTTGATGGCGCCGTTTGCACGTCTAAATGCGCAAACAGTGCGGTAAGGTTTGGATAGGTCTTTTCGTTGTAAACGATAAAGCCGCAGTCAACCGCAACGGGGTTGCCAAGGTCTAAGTTTAGCGTGCGCGCATGGCCACCCAAATAGTTGCCTGCCTCGAAGATTGTAACATCATGGGCTTTGGATAAAAGCCACGCCGCTGAAAGCCCGGAAACGCCAGAACCGACCACTGCAATTTTCAGACGTTTCATGCGCTTTCAACCCCTACCATAATCCGATACGGATAAAGCGCATGCGCGGTTCAGTGTTACCAGCTTCCAATGTTGGGCATGCTGGCCCATGGTTCCTGCACCGGCAGATAACCATTGTCTTTTTGCAGAACTTCAATCGAAATACCATCGGGTGTTTTGATGAAAGCCATGCGGCCTTCACGCGGTGGCCGATTGATGGTGACACCATGTTTCATCAGCGCTGCGCAATAGTCATAAATATTGTCGACTTGATAAGCCAAGTGACCAAAGTTGCGCCCGCCAGTATAGACTTCAGGGTCCCAATTATACGTGAGTTCAACGGGAACCTCTGGGTTTTCGGGGCAAGCCACGAACACCAAAGTAAAGCGGCCCTTATCATTTACGGTGCGATGGGTTTCAACAAAGCCCAAAATGCGGGTGAAAAAATCCAACGATTTGTCTAAATCTGTCACGCGGATCATGGTGTGAAGGTATTTCATGTTAGGCTTCCTCTTCGGGACGCACATCAGCCCACGAATCGCGAATTGTCAATTTTGATTTGTTTGTAAGTCGGGTGATCCAAAAACACTTTTCGTTATTGCGCCTAATCGACTTCGGCGTGCGCAGCAAATGTGCGCCGCACAAAACTTGCAAAGCTGTGATTCATCCGCATAAAATGCATTTTTGAGCATGGCCAATGAAACTTGATGTGCAAAACTTACAAAGATTTTCGATCGTTTCAAACAAGTCACTGTACAAAGTGTTAAGATTTGAGCAATTTGTAGCAACGGTTGCGTCGAGGAGGCCCTCGCGCTGGGGAATGGGTTGGGTAAGTAAATGTCTGAAGCGGTGACAAGAGCAACAGGTGCTGAACAAACGGCATCGCAAAGCGAAAACGAACATGGCGTAACCATCATCCGCATTGATGGTTTGGTAAAATGGTTTGATATTGGTCGAGGATATGGTTTCGTGATCCCCGATAACGGCCTGCCTGATATTCTTCTTCATCTCAGTTGCCTGAAGCGTGATGGTTTTGATGCACCGCTTGAAGGCTCACGCGTGGCTTGCGAAGTTGTTGCCCGCCAAAAAGGCTTTCAGTGTTTGCGTGTGTTGAGTGTTGATCATTCCACCGCCATTCACCCGGTTGAACGCAAGGCAAAAACTCACAACCCCGTCAGCGCCACAACAGGTTGGGTGCGCGCCAAAGTGAAATGGTTTAACCGCACCCGCGGCTTTGGCTTTGTTAGCGAAGGCGAAGGCCTTGGCGATATTTTTGTGCATATGGAAATTTTGCGCAAGACCGGCATTGCTGAATTGATCCCTGAGACATGGATCTATGTAAAATATGGCGACAGCAACCGCGGCAAGATGGCGGCCGAAGTGCGCAACAGTTTGGATAATGGGTTAGCCCACACCAACTAATTGATATGCGTTCGTGAGTGATTGAGTGATGAGAAAACTTCTATTAGCCCTTTTGGCTTTGCTCTTTGCTGGTGCTGTTCATGCGCAAGAAATGATGCGCGTTGAGCCCCTGACAATCATAACACAATCAACCTCTGCCATGTTCAGCGCTGAAATTGCGGATACCGATGTTTTGCGTGAACGTGGGTTGATGTTTCGCCAGCGCATGCCACAAGACCAAGCGATGTTGTTTGATTTTGGCGATCCCAAACCCGCGGCAATGTGGATGAAAAACACCTATATGTCGCTTGATATGATCTTTGTCAGGCAAGATGGAACCATTGCCGCTATCGCCGAAAACACTGTGCCCAAATCGTTAGACACTGTGAGTGTGCAAGAGCCTGTTCGTGGGGTCATTGAACTTGCTGCAGGCACAGCCAAGCGCATTGGCATTCACAAAGGCGACAAAGTTTTAAACGCAATCTTCAAAACGGCAGAAAATTAAAGCCAACCGCTATGCCTTGATCAGGCCTTTCATGGGCATGATCAAGCCAGAGTGTGGAAAAATATCGCGGGCCAATGTTGCGGCGTTCAAGCCAAATTGGTCGGCCAGCAAGCCTTTTAAAACTGATCGCAGGTCTGTTGTTGGGTTCAAATCACGCCCCTGAAAAAGCGCTGAATTTTTCAAGCCCGGCCAATCTGCCAAAACTTGGCCACCTTTGATGGCTCCACCCGCTAAAAAAGCCACTGTGCCCGTGCCGTGATCCGTGCCATCAGTGCCGTTCACATTCACTGTGCGGCCAAACTCAGTCATCACAACCATGGCGGTTTGGCCCCAAGCTGCGCCCAAGCCTTTTTCAAATTCTGCAATGGCTCCATCCAACCCCGTAAGAAGATTAAACAGGCGGCCCTTGGCCCCCCCTTCATTTTCATGGGTGTCCCAACCATCGAAAGCCATAGCGGCAATGCGCGGGCCATCATCGGCCGCCATCAATTGGGCAGCCCCCTTGGCTTGGGCAACCATTTCGCCACCCTGATTGGCTTTGCCCATTGGGCCATCCATGGCTTGGCCGCTGACCAACACTTGTGTTTTGATGGATTCTGAAAACAAGTTCGCCAATTTTGCATCGGTATGGCGATAAAGCTCAAGCAGGCGTTGATTGATGTCTGCGGTAGGGCCAGGCAGATTAACAGGTGCCCAGCCCAAAGTTTCAGCTGGCCCACGAATAATCAAAGGGGCAATTGCGCCAACGGCTAAACTGGGGTTGGCCGCAACATGGCTGCCTTTGGGAATGGCGCTGATGGCCCGGTTAAGCCACCCAGAAGACACGTTGCCCGGCCCAGCAAAGCCGCTTTCCAATATATCTTGGCCATCAAAATGTGATCGCTCACGATAGCCGGTGGCCACCGCATGAACCACGCTGGCTTGGCCCGCGTTATAAAGCCTGGCAAAATTGGTCATGGCCGGATTTAATGCAAAAAATGAATCCAGCCGAAGCCCGGCGTTTTCGCCTGAAAAACCCAAAGCCAAATCGCCATGTAGGCCAGCATAATCAGGGTCGCCCACTGGGGCCACGGCAGATAATCCATCCATGGCGCCGCGCAGGATTATGACGATCAAACGCGGATCGCGGCCATCAGCGGCGCGGGCAAATTTTGGAATGAAGGCCGAGGCCACCAAGCTGCCACTCAGACCCAACATTTTCCGGCGTGATAGATTTGGCGTTTCGCAAAATGACATCATGGTTCTCCTAGCGGCGTTGAAATTCTGGCGACATGAAAAGCAATGCCAAACCCTGTTGGCGTGATTCTGCCCGCGCCACAGCTTGCTGTGTGTCTTGGGAAACGCTGTTGCCCAAAAGCGCTTGCAGAACGTCTGAAGGGCTTTCCTGCATTTGTGATTGCCGAACCAACAATGTGGCATAGGCCAGCCGTACTTTCAGCCCTTCGGGCGAAGCCCACACTTCATTGGTATCACCATATCCATTGGGGCCGGGCGGTTGCCACGTGGGTTGACCCAATTCTTTCAGGGCTTTCAACATCTGTTGTGGCTTTGTGGGTTCAAAGCCCAGCCCGCGGCTCATTGAAATTAAATATTCCAACGGGCTTTTAAATTTTTGAATGGGTGTGGACCACGACAAATCATCATCCAACAAGCCAATCGCCATGGCCTTCAGATCACCTTGGGTTTTCAAAAATATCTTGGTCAAATTATCAACCAGCGGGGCAGGCGGGTCATCTGCCACAAAGTGTCGGGCAATTTTCAATGCAATGTGCTTGGCGGTGGCTGAGTTGGCGGCCAAATCGGCCAAAACCGCCTCGCCTTGCCCAACACCGTTTTGTGCATAAGTTTTGCCCAGAAGGTTTTGCGCGCCTGGTTCATGGCGATTGGGATCAAAGTACAAAACACCGGGCTCTGCGTTTTTGCCATTTGCGCCGGCGAAGGTCCAACCCGTTATAACCCGCGCAAAAGCCGTAACATCGGCTTGCGAATATCCGGCACCCGCACCCAATGTGTGAAGCTCCAAAATTTCACGCGCCAAGTTTTCGTTAAGGCCTTTTGATCGCCTTTGCCCCGCGCGAGAATCTGGCCCAATTGAATCGCGATTATCAAGATAAGCCAACATAGCGGGGTGTTGTTCAACCGCCTTGAGAAGTTGTCCAAAATTGCCCAGAACAAATGGCCTAATGGCCTCGCGTTCAAAACTTCCGGCGGTGGCGCGCACCAACCCCGATTTTGCCACAGATACGCTGAAGTGATTTGACCAAAACCAAACCCAGCGTTCTAAAAAGCCAACAGGTGCGGCATAAGCTTTAGCAATGCGAGCCTCGACTTCGTTCAGCATGGCCTCGCGTTGAACAGTTTGCATCTTGCTTTTTGGCGATGTGTCTGCTGGCGGCACAACACCGGGGTCAGTGCCATCGCGCATCGCTTTTTTCATCGCTTGCTGTTCAAAATAGGCTGAAAGATTGGTTTTTGTGTCGGCAAGCTCACCCGATGTGACCAAGGCTGATTGTGGGGTAAGCTCTGATTTTAAAAAGGCTTTCGGATCTTTCAAGGCTGCGTTGGCGTCGGCCTCTGGCATATCGATGCGCCGCCCTAAGCCAAAGCGATTGAACGCGCGGAACACTGAATAATCATGCGGTGATGGTGCCATTGCATTCTCCTGAGACTGAACAGCAGACGGCAAGCCCGCCCTTATTCCGTTGCTGGCTTACCGATGTTTAAATTTCATGTTGGATGTAGGACAAGTTCAAGGTAAACAGACCTAAATATGGAATGAACATAGTGGCAAATGCAACTGACGAAAAATCGACGATGATGACAAGGCTTGCTGCCTATCGGCGTAATTTTATTTACACGAACGGCGAAAGGCTGACCCGCGCTTTGACGCGTTTTTTTGCCAGCCAGTCTTTGGTTGAAGATGCACCGATTTTAGATTCCAAACATTTTCCATTTTTGCAAGAGTTCACCAACAACTGGGAAGTGATCCAAAAGGAAGTTCTGGGCATTCTGAAAAACCGTGAAGAAATTCCGGCCTTCCAAGAAGTATCGCCCGAGCAACATTGGATAGCCAAGGGTAAAAATTGGCGCACATTTTTTCTGTTTGGTTTTGGTGAAAAACTTCCCGCCAATTGCGCCAAGGCACCCGTCACCACAGCACTTCTCGAAAAAGTTCCGAACCTACAAATCTCGTGGTTTTCAATTCTCAGCCCTGGTTATCATATTCCACCCCACCGTGGCGTTACCAAAGGCATTTTGCGCGCCCATTTGGGCCTGATCATTCCGAAAGATGCTGAAAAATGCCGCATCCGCGTTGGCGATCAAATTCGCGTGTGGCATCCGGGCGAAATTTTTGTGTTGGATGACACCTATGAACACGAAGTGTGGAATGACACCAGTGATGAACGCGTCATTTTGATTTTTGATTTTGACCGGCCAATGAAGTGGCTTGGACGCAATTTGTTGCACAGCTTCATTTATGCGATGAAGTTTACAGCGTTCTATCAAGAACCCCGAAAAAACATGATGACGTTTGAACAAAGGTTCGAAGCTGCAACAAAACGCAACAATGAAAATTTAGAAAAGCTGGCTGACGCGCGTGAGGCTGCCCGCAAAAAATAGTTAGCTGCGCTGTGTTTGTGGTTGCCAGCAATCGAGATTTTGACCTGTGTCACTGGCCGCGCCGGCGCCATTGCAGGCAGCAAAAAAGCCCCAGTTCAAACCAATAATCCACCACAGGTGACGCCAATGCTCTGTATCAATTTGCACAGCCTGAAATGTCACGGCCACCAAACAGGCAAAGGCGGCAATGGCATAGGGTTGAAAAGCAGTGCGTTTGAATATGGTGCGCAAACCTACATAAAGATTAGAACTGACCATGGCCAGATATGTCAGGCCGCCCAACCAACCGAATGATGAAAACGCATTGATGAAACTGTTGTGCGGGTTTTCGCGAAACACCACACCAAATTGATAGGGCCCCAACCCCAATGGATATTGCAGCAACAGTGGAATTGAATTTAACTGGTTGCCAAAGCGCCCCGTTTCTCCTGCATCATAGTTTTTAACCAGTGTCAGCCGATCCAGAAAAAGGAACCGAACTTCAGGAATGCTCATCAACAAAATAATCATCACAACAACAGCGCCCACCGCAGCCACCGCCGAAAACGCAATGTTGGCACGAGATTTCAAAGTGGGTGCGAGAAAGAATGTCAACACCATCATCAGCGTGGTTGAAAGGGTGATGTTGATCCAAGCACCGCGCGAAAAGGCCAAAAACAATCCCATAAGGATGATGCCAACCCGTAGAAAATTCAACGGCGAACGTTTGATGGTTCCAAGCGCCAAGGCCTGCAACATGCCAACAGCAGGCAACACTAAATAGGTTGAAAATACGTTCGGATCTTTGAACCCACCAATGGCGCGATCAAACAACGTAAAATAGGCCGAGTAGGGGGTGAAATGAAAATATCCGATCAACCCCAGAATGGCGGCGATGGTAGCGCCCGTCCAATAGGCCCGCATGATCAGCAAATAGTGTTTTGCGGGCGCTTCGGTTATGAACGCAGCAAAAAAAATTCCTGCAAGTGACATATAGAATGTGGTGAAAACAAACTTGTAGCTCTCAAACTCGAGATCATCACGCACCTTCATGTAACTTAAAATGCCACCAACGTTGTAAAGAACAAGCAGGGCAGTTAATGGCATGATCGCGGGGGTTATTTTTAATCCGCTGCGGTAAAATAAAGCCAAAGTGAAAAAGAAAATCAAATCACAAAGGGCAGGTTCAATCTTAACGTAAAACGATGTGAGAAAAATAAGGCTGACAAAAGCATTTTGCAATTTTACCCGCGCGCTATCGCCAAGCAAAACAACCTTTTCAGGCGATGCTGTATAAACGCTCATTGGTGTGCAAATTCTAAGATGTTCATATATGAACGAAGTCTAAATGGATTTGGTTAACGGAAGCTTGATTTCAGGCCCGCCAACACCACCCCTTCCACAATGACCAAAGCGTCCCTATCTATGCTAGTCAACACTATCTGATTCACGAAAGAGGCCAACATGCACGATCCACAAGACTTCATTACCAGAGCCGCGTTTTGGCCATCGGTTATTCAACAAGAAAGCCGTGGCGAACGGGTTTATGACTTGCCATCGCGTTTGTTGCGCGAACGCATCATTTTCATTACCGGGGCAATTGATGACCAAGTTGCAGCATCAGTTTGCATGCAGCTTTTGTTTTTGGAAGCTGAAAACCCCAAAAAAGAGATTGCCATGTATATCAACTCACCCGGCGGCGTGGTGACATCTGGTCTTTCGATTTATGACACGATGCAATTTATTCGCCCGCAAATCTCTACGATGGTGATGGGGCAGGCGGCGTCTATGGGTTCTTTGTTGCTCTGTGCCGGGGCCAACGGCCAGCGCTATGCTTTGCCACATTCGTCTGTTATGATCCACCAACCCTCTGGCGGCTATTCGGGCCAAGTTACTGATATTATGATCCACGCCCGCAACGTTGAAGCCTTGAAGCGCCGCCTGAACGAGATCTATGTCAAACACACCGGGCGAACTATTGGCGAAGTTGAAAACGCCTTGGAGCGCGACAATTTCTTGACAGCCGAAGAAGCCGTTAAGTTTGGTTTAATTGATAAAGTGCTCGATAAGCGCCCAGAACCAAGCGATTCCAAATAGTTAGGTCAATTTCCAGCATTTGCCCCGACATTAAAGAATTATGACAAATGTCGGTTGTGAGCAAGAATTGCTTAACGCCATTGTTGCAAGCTGGATTTGAGTCGTATGTTCGGGCTAATCTCAGCTGCTAATACATACGTAATGAGTCCTGAAAGTGAGGAAATATGAGCAAGAATGCACCAACCGACAGCAAGAATACGCTGTATTGCTCATTCTGTGGCAAGAGCCAACATGAAGTGAGAAAGCTGATTGCCGGCCCCACCGTGTTCATCTGCGATGAATGCGTTGAGCTTTGCATGGACATTATTCGTGAAGAAAATAAGTCATCGCTCACGAAATCGAAAGATGGCGTGCCAACACCCCATGAAATTCGCAAAGTGCTGGATGATTATGTGATTGGCCAAGATTATGCCAAGCGCGTTCTCTCTGTGGCTGTGCACAACCATTATAAGCGCCTGAACCACGGCACCAAAAATGGCGATGTGGAATTGGCAAAATCGAACATTTTGCTGGTAGGCCCAACGGGTTCAGGCAAAACTTTGCTGGCCCAAACACTGGCGCGCATTCTTGATGTGCCCTTCACCATGGCTGATGCGACAACATTGACCGAAGCTGGTTATGTTGGCGAAGACGTTGAAAACATCATTTTGAAGCTTTTGCAGTCGGCAGACTATAACGTCGAAAAAGCCCAACGCGGAATTGTGTATATCGACGAAATCGACAAGATCAGCCGCAAATCTGATAATCCGTCGATCACGCGCGATGTATCTGGTGAAGGTGTGCAACAGGCCTTGTTGAAAATTATGGAAGGCACGGTTGCATCTGTTCCACCTCAGGGTGGCCGTAAGCATCCACAGCAGGAATTTTTGCAAGTTGATACTTCAAACATTCTGTTCATCTGTGGTGGCGCGTTTGCTGGCTTGGAGCGGATCATATCACAACGCTCAAAAGGCACGGGCATTGGCTTTGCAGCCACAGTTCGTGGGCCAGACGAACGCCGCACGGGCCAAGTGTTGCGTGAATTGGAACCAGAAGATTTGCTGCGCTTTGGTTTGATCCCTGAATTTGTGGGCCGTTTGCCAGTTGTGGCAACGCTTGAAGATTTAGACGAAGCCACATTGGTTGAAATTCTTTCAGCGCCAAAAAATGCAATTGTGAAGCAATATCAACGCCTGTTTGAAATGGAAGGTGTGAAGCTTACATTGCCCGAAGACACGCTGCGCGCCATTTCACGCAAAGCTATCGAACGCAAAACAGGTGCGCGCGGTTTGCGCTCGATCATGGAAGCGATTTTGCTGGATACAATGTATGATTTGCCCGGCATGGCTGGCGTTGAAGAAGTTGTGATCTCGAAAGAGGTTGTTTCAGGTGATGCCAAGCCATTGTTGATCTATGCCGATCGTGAAAAGGCCGGCAGCGCAAAAATGGCGCCAGCTTCTGCCTAAAAGGGTCTTGAAACACATGTGGGCCAAACCCACATGTCTTTCACATCAACGCTGCAGGGTGCTGAAATGCAGGCCCAGCAGCAGAAGGAAAAAGAATGACCAAAACTTCTCTGCCGATTGAAACTTTACCCGTATTGCCTTTGCGCGATATCGTGGTGTTTCCGCATATGGTTGTGCCATTGTTTGTGGGCCGCCAAAAATCGATCAACGCCTTGGAAGAAGTAATGCGTGAAGACAAGCGCATCTTGCTTGTGGCCCAGCGCAATGCTGGCGATGATGAACCAACCGCTGAAACGATTTACGATGTGGGCACGCTTGCCCAAGTGTTGCAATTGTTGAAGCTGCCTGATGGCACCGTGAAGGTGTTGGTTGAAGGCACAGAGCGCGCCAAAGTAAAACGCTTCACTGATCGCACCGACTTTTTTGAAGCTGATATTACGTTGCTTCCTAATATTGTTGAAACAGGCACAGACGCTGATGCGCTTGCCCGCACAGCAGTGACGCAATTTGATTCCTATGTGAAGCTCAACAAAAAAGTGCCTCAGGAAGTTTTGGCCACGATTGGTCAAATCACTGACCATGCCAAATTGGCAGATACAATCGCCGCACATTTGGCTGTGAAAATTCCTGAAAAGCAGGCCTTGCTGGAAACCCAATCGGTGGAAGAGCGTTTTGAAAAATGCTTTGCCATGATGGAAGGCGAAATTTCAGTTCTGCAAGTTGAAAAGCGCATCCGTGGCCGCGTCAAGCGCCAGATGGAAAAAACCCAACGCGAATATTATTTGAATGAGCAGATGAAGGCCATTCAAAAGGAATTGGGCGATGGTGAAGGCGGTGAAAAGAACGAAGTTGAAGAGCTGGAAAAGCGCATCAACGACACCAAGCTTTCCAAAGAAGCCCGGGAACGCGCTGACGCTGAAATTAAAAAACTGAAGACCATGAGCCCGATGTCGGCTGAGGCCACGGTGGTGCGCAACTATCTTGATTGGTTGCTCAGCATTCCGTGGCAGCAAAACAGCAAGGTGAAATCTGATTTAAACTTCGCCCAAGGTGTTTTGGACGCTGATCACTTCGGCTTGGAAAAGGTAAAAGACCGCATTACTGAATATCTGGCTGTGCAAACCCGCACGAAGAAAATGCGTGGCCCAATCTTGTGCCTTGTTGGCCCTCCAGGTGTTGGCAAAACCTCGTTGGCAAAATCAATTGCCAAAGCCACGGGTCGTGAGTTTGTTCGCATGAGCCTTGGTGGTGTTCGCGATGAATCTGAAATTCGTGGTCATCGCCGCACTTACATTGGTTCGATGCCCGGCAAAATCATCCAATCGATGAAGAAAGCCAAGAAATCCAATCCGCTGTTCTTGCTCGACGAAATCGACAAGATGGGCATGGATTTCCGTGGTGATCCATCAGCGGCTTTGCTTGAAGTGTTAGATCCCGAACAAAACTCAACATTCATGGACCACTATCTTGAAGTGGAATATGATTTGTCGAATGTGATGTTTGTAACGACGTCAAACACGTTGAACATTCCGCCAGCACTTCTTGACCGGATGGAAATTATTCGTCTTGCCGGTTATACCGAAGAAGAAAAGGCTGAAATTGCCAAGCGCCATCTTGTGCCAAAGGCCATGGAAAACCATGGGCTCGACAAGAAGGAATTTGAAGTTACCGCGGATGCAATAAAAGTGGTGATTGAAAATTACACGCGCGAAGCAGGTGTGCGCAGCCTTGAACGCGAAACCAATTCGTTGGCGCGTAAAGCTGTCAAAGATTTGCTGATGACCAAGAAAAAGAAGATCAAGGTTGATGCAGACCTTGTGAAGAAATATCTTGGTGTTGCCAAATACAAGCACGACATGGCCGAAGGTGAAGACCAGGTTGGCGTTGTTACAGGCTTGGCATGGACAGAGGTGGGTGGTGAACTTCTCACCATCGAAGCTTTGATGATGCCCGGCAAAGGCAAAATGACGGTGACAGGCAATCTGAAAGACGTGATGAAAGAGTCGATCTCTGCCGCATCGTCTTATGTGCGCTCGCGTTCAACGTCGATTGGTGTGAAGCCTCCAGTGTTCGATAAGCGTGATATTCACGTTCACGTGCCTGAAGGTGCAACACCTAAAGACGGCCCATCGGCCGGTATTGCCATGGCCACAGCGATTGTTTCTGTGCTGACGGGCATTCCAGTTCGCAAAGATGTCGCCATGACTGGCGAAATCACACTGCGGGGCAGGGTGCTGCCCATCGGTGGCTTGAAAGAGAAACTGCTGGCGGCTTTGCGCGGCGGCATCAAAACGGTTATGATTCCGGAAGAAAACACCAAAGATCTGGAAGATGTTCCAGACTCAGTGAAAAACGGCATGAAAATCATACCCGTTGCCCGCATGGACGATGTGATGAAAATTGCGTTGGTTCGCCAGCCTGAAGCTATCTCTTGGGATGAAGAGGCCGAAGAGGCAGCTGCGGCAGCCCGCGCTTTGGCCGAACGTTCGGGCACAGCCATCAGGGCGCATTGATTTTTGGTTCAACACATTCAAAAAATGCCCGCGCAAGCGGGCATTTTCATGAGAGGCCAACAGAATAACTGCTTTCATCCTGAAAACGTCTCTGCTATAGCCCTGCCACCAAACGCCCTTAGGGCAGGGTCAGCGACGATGCGGGCGTGGTGAAATTGGCAGACACGCAGGATTTAGGTTCCTGTGGGGTAACTCGTGGGGGT
>JAYUHQ010000097.1:0-15334 GCA_043766895.1 Aestuariivirga sp. | reverse complement strand
CAACTGATGATCTTGAAGGTGAAATTTCCACAAAATCCGACCTTCGGCCCACTCAAAAAAGCATAGAGGCGATATTATCCGACTTTTCAGGCGATATTTTGCAGGCCCCGCCCGCTTTTTCTGCCATCAAAATTGATGGTGCGCGCGCTTATGATTTGGCCCGCGCCGGGAATGCGCCTGAAATGCAGCTGCGGCCCGTGCACATTGATGGTTTAAAGCTTTTGGCCGCCATGCCAGATTATGCTGATTTTGAAGTGATCTGCGGCAAGGGCACTTATATTCGAAGCTTGGCCCGCGATATGGGCCGCAAGCTTGGGTGTTTGGCCCATGTGTCGCTGCTGCGCCGAACCCAAGTTGGCCCATTTAACGAAAGCCACATGATTTCACTGGAAACCTTGGAAGAATTGCGCCATAAGCCCGCAGACGAAGGCGCATTGAAAGATGCGCTTCATTCTATTGTGACCGTGCTGGACGGCATCCCGGCATTGGCCGTAATGGATCAGGACGCAGCGAAATTGCGGCAGGGCCAATCGGTTTTGCTACGCGGGGCCAACGCCCCCATCACTTGCGAGGCTGTTCTGGTGAACCATGATGGCAGACCCTTAGGGATCTGTGAAATTTCTCAAGGTTCATTAAAAACCAAAAGACTGTTCAATCTTTAAACCCGATGTCCGGAGAAGAAAAATGACCATGACTGCTGAGGGCAAAGTTGCTCTCGTTAAAGAATATGCGACCAAAGCTGGCGATACTGGCTCACCTGAAGTTCAGGTGGCAATTCTCACAACCCGCATTGTGTATTTAACCGAACATTTCAAGACCCACAAAAAGGATAACCATTCCCGCCGTGGTCTTTTGAAAATGGTGGCCGCGCGCCGTAGCTTGCTTGATTATTTGAAAAGCAAAGACGAAGCCCGTTATCAATCGCTGATCAAGCGCCTCGATATTCGCCGCTAAAACAAAATTCCGAAGGCCCTTAGATTGGCCTTCGGCTACCTTCTCTCCCGAAAGGGGAGGAGAATATTATATGAGTGGGCGGATCACCGAGAAGCCGCCACACGTCCCCGGAATTGATTATGGCAATAGGGCCATGATCACCTGTCCAAAGGGGATTCCGTCCAGAGGTTGGTGAGCAAAGTGGCGGAGCAGGACAATAAGGAAGACAATACATGTTCAACATTGACGTTGAAGAAATTCAATGGGGCGGCAGAACGCTCCGCATCGAAACCGGGCGTATTGCGCGCCAAGCTGACGCAGCAATTCTGGTCACCTACGGCGAAACCACCGTTCTGGGCACAGCCGTTGCGGCCCGCTCTGAAAAGCCTGGAATTGACTTTTTCCCGCTCACCGTAAACTATCAAGAAAAAACCTATGCTGCAGGCAAAATCCCTGGTGGTTATTTCAAGCGTGAAGGCCGCCCATCAGAAAAGGAAACACTGGTTTCACGTCTGATCGATCGCCCCATCCGCCCACTTTTCCCAGAAGGCTTCCGCGTTGAAACCCAAGTGGTGGCAACTGTGCTTTCATACGACATGGAAAATGATTCAGACATGGTGGCTATGGTGGCCTGCTCGGCAGCCCTCACCCTTTCAGGCATTCCCTTCATGGGCCCGGTTGGCGCATCCCGCGTTGGCTTGATCAATGGCGAATTTGTTCTCAATCCCACCGTTGAAGAAATGAAAACATCTGATCTTGATCTGGTTGTTGCGGGAACGCATGACGCGGTTTTGATGGTTGAATCTGAAGCCAAAGAACTTTCAGAAGAAAAAATGTTGGCCGCTGTTATGTTTGGCCATGCAGGTTTCCAGCCTGTCATCGAAGCCATCATTCGTTTGGCCGAACGTTCGTCGCGTGCTCCGCGTGATTTCACACCGCCCGATGAAGAAAAACTTTACAAGGCCGTGAAAAAGGCAGGCGAAAAAGGCGTTCGCGCCGCTTATGCGATTGTGAAAAAAGAAGATCGCCAAGACGCAGTTGCCAAGGTTAAAGAAAAGATCTTGGAATCTATGGTCGATGCGGAAGATGCAAAAGCGCCCTCGGCACAAAAAGTGGCTGATGCGTTCAAACATCTTGAAAAAGATGTGGTGCGCAATGCCATTTTGGATACTGGCCTGCGCATTGATGGTCGCGACACCAAAACCGTTCGCGCCATTGTTGCTGAAGCATCTGTTCTGCCACGCACCCATGGTTCAGCTTTGTTCACCCGTGGCGAAACCCAAGCCCTCGTTGTAACCACACTGGGCACGGGCGAAGATGAACAATATGTCGATAGCTTAGACGGCATGTTCAAAGCCAAGTTCTTGCTGCATTACAACTTCCCTCCCTATTCGGTGGGCGAAGTGGGCCGCATGGGCGCTACTGGCCGCCGCGAAATCGGCCACGGCAAATTGGCTTGGCGCGCCATTCACCCGATGTTGCCATCGGCTGATGAATTCCCCTACACCATGCGTGTTGTATCGGAAATCACCGAGTCCAATGGTTCATCATCCATGGCCTCCGTCTGCGGTGCATCGCTTGCATTGATGGATGCTGGTGTGCCTTTGAAGGCACCTGTGGCTGGTATTGCCATGGGCTTGATCAAGGAAGGCGAACGCTTTGCGGTTCTGTCTGATATTCTGGGTGATGAAGATCACTTGGGCGACATGGACTTTAAAGTGGCAGGCACAGCCAACGGCGTAACAGCGCTGCAAATGGACATCAAGATCACCGGCATTACCGAAGAGATCATGAAGGTTGCTTTGTGGCAGGCCAAAGACGGCCGTTTGCATATTCTCGAGAAGATGGCCGAAGCTTTGGAAAAAGCCCGCCCAGGCCTTGGCGAACATGCACCGCGCATTGAAACCATCAAGATCCCAACCGACAAAATCCGTGAAGTGATCGGCACTGGCGGCAAAGTTATCCGCGAAATCGTGGAAAAAACCGGCGCCAAGATCGACATTCAAGACGATGGCACAATCAAAGTTGCATCTTCTTCAGGCGAAGCCATTGCGGCCGCAATGAAATGGATCAAAGGCATTGTGTCTGAAGCTGAAGTTGGCCAAATCTATGATGGCAAAGTTGTGAAGGTTATGGACTTTGGCGCATTCGTCAATTTCTTTGGCTCGAAAGACGGCTTGGTTCACGTGTCTGAATTGTCTCAAACCCGCGTCAACAAAGTGTCTGACGTTGTGAAAGAAGGCGATGAAGTGAAAGTGAAGCTTCTGGGCTTTGATAACCGTGGCAAGATCAGGCTTTCGATGAAGGCTGTTGATCAAGCAACGGGTGCAGACCTCACCGCAGGCCAACCTGCTGAAGCACCAGCCAGCGAATAATAGTCTGTATACAGATGAAATAAAAGCGCGGGGTAAAACACCTCGCGTTTTTTATTGGGGTATTTCAATCTTCATGTCTGCATCAATTGCAGGTGGCAACCATGGGGCAGTTTTATGTTCCGAAACGATTCGACCGTCAGCTAGTCTACAAAAAACAATGGCTGTTCCCGCTGTGAACTTGCCAGGCGAAATAACAAAATATTGATATTTACAGGTGGTGTGAACAGTCGCCCTAATGGTTTTAGGGTAAAACGAAATCATTGTCGCAGCAAAAATTACAAGTAGAAGCAGCGGAAATATGAAGTTCTTTATTGGACTGAATTCATAGCGAACGCGCAGCTGCTCGATTAACTCTTTTATCATCTCTCCGCCCCAGTCTTATTTCCATAACTCTTATTCTATATGCCCATTAATGAACTATACCTTTAAACGCTCCCAAAACTTCGCTCTGAACGCTTGCTTCAAGCGTGCGAAATGTTTGCATCAATTCAAGCCCGAATTCAGTAACTTTTGCTCCGCCGCCGCCAGAACCACCCGCCGCCGTTTCAACAACGGCTTTGCCAAACATGGTGTTCAACTCATCAATCAGCAGCCATGCGCGGCGATAAGACATATCCATCGCCTTTGCGGCCTTGCTGATTGAACCCGTCTCGGCCACCAATTCAAGCAGCTGCACTTTCCCAGGGCCAAGGCGATGGCCATCGAAATCAATTTTGAGAAGCGCAGTGGGCATGAAATGAACCATACACATCCATCCTCTAGCCGTCACCCCTGCGAAGGCAGGGGCCCAGCTTCCTGCTTTGCGGCAAAGCCGGATTCCCGCCTGCGCGGGAATGAAGGTGCTCTTTTTGTCAATGCACCGTTTTCACCACAGGCTTTACCGTTGATCCTGCCACTTTGCCGTTCAGCGTAATGACACCATCTTTCACATCCACCTTCACATGGTCGCCGTCTTTAATGTCGCCAGCCAAGATTACCTCGGCAAGCGCATCTTGCACCGACTTTTGGATGACACGCTTTAGAGGCCGCGCACCATAGGCAGGGTCATAACCTTTTTCCGCCAGCAGTGTTCGCGCAGCATCGGTCAATTCAATTTCAATCTTGCGATCGACCAAAAGCTTTTTCAGCCGCTCAATTTGAATGTCAACAATGGCACCCATGTTGGCGCGCTTCAAGCGATGGAACAGAATGATGTCGTCCAAGCGGTTGAGAAACTCAGGCCGGAAAGCCTGTTTCACAACACCCATCACCTGTTCGCGCACCTCATCGACATCTTGGTGTTCAGCCAAGGCCACTAGATATTCAGAGCCCAAGTTTGATGTCATGATGATCAAGGTGTTTTTAAAATCCACCGTGCGGCCTTGGCCATCGGTCAATCGGCCATCATCCAACACTTGCAGCAAAACATTGAACACATCAGGGTGGGCTTTTTCAACTTCGTCAAACAGCACGACTTGATAAGGCCGGCGGCGAATAGCTTCTGTAAGAGCACCGCCCTCGTCATAGCCCACATAGCCCGGAGGTGCGCCGATCAAGCGCGAGACTGAATGCTTCTCCATATATTCGCTCATATCCAAACGCACCATCGCATGTTCGTCATCAAACAAATAAGACGCCAATGCTTTGGTCAATTCGGTTTTGCCAACACCGGTTGGCCCTAAAAACAGAAATGAACCAATCGGGCGATTAGGATCTTGCAAGCCTGCGCGCGCGCGGCGCACTGCTGTCGCCACGGCCTCAACGGCTTCGGTTTGGCCAACAACGCGGCGGCCAAGTTCAGCTTCCATTTGCAGCAAACGATCACGCTCCCCCGCCAACATTTTATCAACGGGAATGCCAGTCCAGCGTGAAACAACTTGCGCAATGTGGCTTTCGGTAACCGCTTCTTCCACCATACCAGAGGCGTTGTCTTCAGCCTCCTTCTGCTTTTTTTCCAGCGCTGGAATTTTAGAATAGGCCAGTTCACCAGCCGCAGCAAAATCACCTTTGCGTTGGGCCAATTCTAAATCACGACGGGCTTTTTCAAGCTCTTCTTTGATCTTGGAAGCAGAGGCGATCTTTTCTTTTTCGGCTTGCCAATTGCGCGTGATTGTTGCCGATTTTTCTTCGGTTTCAGCCAGCTCTTTTTCCAGCTTGTCCAAACGATCTTTCGATGCTGAATCAGTTTCTTTTTTCAAGGCTTCACGTTCGATTTGAAGCTGCATGATGCGCCTATCAAGCTCGTCCAATTCTTCGGGCTTTGAATCAACCTGCATGCGCAGGCGCGCCCCTGCCTCGTCCATCAAGTCGATGGCCTTGTCTGGTAAAAACCGATCTGCGATATAGCGGTTTGAAAGTTGTGCAGCCGCAACCACGGCGGCATCGGTGATGCGCACACCATGATGCAGCTCATATTTTTCTTTGATGCCGCGCAAAATTGAAATGGTATCTTCAACCGTGGGTTCATTCACAAAAATGGGCTGGAAGCGGCGCGCAAGAGCCGCATCTTTTTCCACATGCTTGCGATATTCATCAAGCGTAGTGGCGCCCACGCAATGAAGTTCGCCCCGCGCCAAAGCCGGTTTGAGCAGGTTGGAAGCATCCATCGCCCCATCGGCCTTGCCAGCGCCCACCAGCGTGTGCATTTCATCAATGAACAAAATGATGCCGCCATTGGCCGCCGTCACTTCTGAAAGCACGGCCTTCAAGCGTTCTTCAAATTCACCACGAAATTTAGCACCCGCAATCAAGGCACCCATATCCAGCGCCATGAGTTTTTTATCGCGCAATGATTCAGGCACATCGCCTTTGATAATGCGCAAAGCCAAACCTTCGGCAATGGCGGTTTTTCCCACACCGGGTTCACCAATCAGAACTGGATTGTTTTTTGTGCGCCGTGATAAAACTTGAATGGTGCGGCGAATTTCATCATCACGCCCAATCACCGGGTCAAGCTTGCCTTCCTTGGCGTCTTCCGTCAGATCGCGGGCATATTTTTTAAGCGCATCATAGCTTTGTTCAGCTGAGGCTGAATCAGCCGTGCGGCCTTTGCGAATATCATTGATAGCGCTGTTAAGGCCCTGGGCTGTAACGCCAGATGCCTTCAAAATTTTCTGTGCGTCTGATGGTTCAATGGCCAAGGCCTGCAACAGGCGTTCGGCCGTTACATAAGAATCGCCCGCCTTTTCGGCAAGTTTGGTGGCGCCTTCAAACACGCGGGCCATTTCGGGTGATAAATAAACTTGGCCGGCACCCCCGCCGGAAACCTTTGGCATTTTTGTCAAAGTGGCTTCGGTCTGGGCCAAGGCCATGCGAGAATCGCCACCCGCAGCTTTAATCAAGCCCGCGGCCAAGCCTTCTTCATCGTCCAATAAAACTTTAAGAACATGCTCGGGCGTGAAGCGCTGGTGCCCTTCGCGTAAAGCCAAACTTTGTGCTGATTGAATGAAGCCTTGGCTTCGTTCGGTGTATTTTTGAAAATCCATCGTCGTCTCCTTCTGGCCCGAAAATCAACCCCCGAAGGCAGAAGATTTTCATCCACTTATCCCATGAAATGGGAAGCGGTTCCGAAAGATTCAAGTGTGGATTTATTCTTCTGTTGAAGAAGGTTCAGGTGCTGGTGCCTCAACCACTTCGGCCCGTGGCTTACGTTGGCGGGGCTTGCGTTCCGGAACATCGGGCGTGGGCTCGACAGCTTCAACCACAACCGGTGCGGGGCGCTGCAAAAAGCTTGGCGCTTCCCATTGGCCATCTGAGGGTTGTTCAATAGCGGGGCTTGGTTGTTCTGCCACCACTTGGGGTGCATCCCCTGGCTGGCCATCTTGAAGCGGCGCATCGCGGCGATTTTGCCACCGCGGACGGAAGCGTTCGCGGTTACGTTCGTTGCGCGGCTGGCGTTGCTCTCGCGGTTGGTCGTTGGGTTGCTCTTGGTTTTCGGTGGCTTCTGCCACAACTCCTTGTGATTCAGATTGTGGCTGTTCACCACCCTCGTCATCATTTTGTTCGTCGGGCTGTGGCCCGCCTTCTTCGTCTTGGAATTCTTCTTCGCCAAATTTCTTAGACATGATCAAAGATTGGCCAACGGGTTGGTTGGCCGCCCACAACCGATAATAATGTTCCGCATGTTGGTAATAAGTTTCAGCCGCCACATTATCGCCCGAACTTTGCGCGTCGCGCCCCAGCTGCATATATTTTTCAGCTACAGTTTGCGCCGTGCCGCGCACTTTCACATCAGGCCCGTTTGAATCAAACACCTTGTTGGCAGAATTTCCGCCGCTATTGCCGCCACCGCCGCTGTTGAATTTGCGGTTGCGATTATTATTATTATTGTTGCGGTTGCGGTTATTGTTGTTGCGGTTGTTATTGTTACCAGACCGCATAAAATTATTGTTCACAATGTTCATCCTGTGCACAGCAAAACCCTGCCCGCTTAGAAGCAGAAGTCGCTGAAGTTCAAATATCGCAGATTAAATGCTGCAAATAACACCTTGTTGAAACCATCCCGGCCCAAGCACATTTCAAAGTAAAATGCCGCTCCAAGGGCTTAAGCTTCTGCGCATTTCGCGCGATCAATCACAAAGCCTTTGGGGATAAGCATTATGTAGCGCATTTGTGTTTCGATTCCAATGACTAATTTTGAGATCACTTCGCTAACCCAAAGCTATCGCCAAAAAAGCGTTTTATATAGCGAATGACAGAACCGCGGGCGCCCGCTACTGGTGGAATAGCACCGATTGGCAGCTGCACAGTTATGGTGCGGCCATTTTCCAATTCAACATAAGTTAGAATTGATGGTTCTGTTTTGCCGCCTGTCATCATCATGCTTCTGATTGCTTTGCCTTGTAATACTTCTTGCTCCACTGGTGAGTTTAGGTCGAAAATAATCCACACCGCAGCAAAAACCAAAGCTATGAATACTGGTACAATTGCTTTTCTTAAATCTTCATAAAAAATAATACGATCAATATTCTTCTGCAATATTGTCTCTTTCCTCAAGGATGCGGAGTGATAGCGATAATTGTGATTACGTCTTTGCCAGGGCCGTAGTGCCAGAAGATGCGATAAGCGCCGGGCGTATTATTTTCAGCATAGGCTTCAAAAACAACCTCGCCGTTTTCAGCAGTCATTGATGTGTATTTGTGGGTATTCAAGCCGGGATGGCGTGGGTTGCTTTCCAATAACGCTAATGCTTTGCGCACCGCCTTTAGTTTTTTTACGAATGCCGGGTTTTGTTCGATTTCATGTAACTCTGCTCGCGCCCGTAAAGCCATGTCGATAACAAAGGACATCAATCTTCGTCATCAAGATAATGTGCAAAGCTGCCCATGCGAACTGTTTTGCCTTCCGCAGACTCGCGCAATCCCTGTTCCACCATTGCCAGTGCAACTGGGTTTTTGTAGAGCCAACGTTCTTCCGCCGGAATTTCTACATAGGGTTCGAGAACCAATCGCCCACCTTCACCTTGCTGGATGCGATAGCTCGAAACACCTTTGGCCAAAGCGCCAAGTGCAATGCGGCCCTTGGCGTCAGGGCGAACGGTAATGGTGGGTGTATTGGCCATAGTTGATCTCCTTTGGTGGGATATAGCTCTAATCCCACTAAAAATCAACCGAAACGTGCTACTTCAACCCCATAACATATTCAGTAATCGCCTTTAAATCTGCTTGCGGCAACATGGCCAAGTTGCGGCGCACATCGCCCATTCCGCCCGCGTTCATTTTATCATAGCCAAGCTCTTCGCCATTTTGGAAAGCCAACACTAAATCTGCCGCATCTTTATAACGCTTGCGGCCAGCCAGATTGCGCAAACTTGGCACAATGCCTTTGCCTTCAGGGTGTGGCCCACCCATAAATTTGCGCGCAAGATCAGATGCCATGAACAGATTGCGCGGCGTGTGGCATTCATTGCAATGGCCAGCGCTGTTCACCAGATAAGAGCCGCGATTCCAGCTTTCGCTTTGGCTAGGGTCTGCCACCCAAACCGCATCATCCAACGCAATCCACTTCCAAAACGTCAGCCCACGCCGAACGATGGGCAGGGCCAAAACTTGATGGGCAGGCACGGCATTTTTCACAGGCTTTAATGATTGCAGATAGGCCCACAGGTCAACCACATCATCAGATTTCATTTTCACATAAGACGTATAGGGAAATGCCGGAATTAAATTGCTGCCATCGGGGTGTTTGCCTTCGTGCATGGCCACATAAAATTGGCCCACATTCCATTGGCCCAAACCTGTTTCAGCATCGGGTGTAAGGTTGGGCGGATATAAAACGCCAATCGGTGTTTTTAATGGCTTGCCGCCAGCAGGAACATCTGCCGCCACGTCCTTCAAGTCTGGCCCCGGCGCATGGCATGAAATACAACCGCCCACATTATAAATCACTTTGCCATTGGCAAGATCAGCCCCATGGGCTGGCAAAGTGGGGCTGGTAGTGGCAACTGGGGTTGTGACCACCCAAAAACCAACAAGGCCCAGCGCCGCAAGCAGCACTAGGCCTTTCAAATTTCGTGTGGTGAAAACCTTCACGGCAACTTATTGCAACGGCGCGCGGAACTTTTCATGGCAACCGCCACAACCTTTGCCCAAATCACCGAATTTGGCTTTAAAGCCCGCTTCATCGGTGGTGGCCAGCAAGGCTTGTTCGGCGTTGTAATAGGTATTGCCAGCAGCCTCAAAGCCTTTTGGGTCTGTCCAAATTGCTTCAAGAGCATGGGTTTTCACAGTAGCGGATGTTTTAGAATCCTCAGGCCAAAATTCTGTCCACTTGGCACAAGCGTCGCCCATCTTGGTTAAGGCATCATGAACGGCAGCGGCATCATAAGGCTTTTCGCCCTTAATCATTGGCACCATAACGCCCATGCCAGCACCATTGGCCTTCATGCAGGCTTTGCGTGCAGTAATGGCGTCATCTCCACTCAATGCTGCATAAGCCACGCCTGCGCCCAGCGAAAGCGCCAAAACGCCAGCCATTAAACCAAATTGTAGTTTTGAAACCATGTCACAACTCCCTGTTTTGGGCAAAACGCCACCAAACGTATTACAGATTAACCTAACCTTTTATTCCACCGCAGTCACATCACATTTCAGCAACATGAACGCCATGTGAACGCCCGGTTCCACGTTCATTCACACCCAACGTTTTAGAGTTTCTTAGGTTCAATGCTTTAAAATATTTAAAATTAAGGGAAGTTATTATGAAAAAGCCACAAAACACCAGTCAATATCGCAATCTGCGCCAAGCAACCACGTTAAGCCCCGAATTGCTGGAAGAATTGAAAATGCTGAAATCGCTGGAAGCCCGCGAAACCCAACAAGCCCAAGCTTAAACGTTAATCCAATGCGTTACAGCTTGGCGAATGTTAACCAGCCGAGCCCCATCGATCGACACATCCAAGAGTTCGGCCACCGCGGTGGCACCGAAATTATTAGCCAAACCTTTGAGATTGACCACGGCTTGTTTGGTGATATCAGCATCGCCCGCCTCAACCGCCGCACCGATGCAATTGACCAGATGGAACATGTCTTTGCCTGCGGTTTCAGCAAGCCTAAGCCACACGCCGCGCGGCAACGCACCGCGCAAGGCTTGCAATAAATCGTCGCGCGAAGGCTTGGCTGGCATACGCGCAGTTTTGCTATCTTTGAACAAAACAGCAGTTGTCATGGCCTTGAGCAATTCATTGCTGTTGGCGGGTTTAGACAAGGCCTGATCAAAAGCATCACGCCATGGGCAAATTTCAGTTGAATCGGCCAGAAAAGCGGAAAGCGCCAAAATTGGTGTATCTGAACAATGCGCCAGATCAGCACGAATAGAACGTGCTGCCGTAACGCCATCCATTACCGGCATTTCAATATCCAGCAAGATCACATCATAGCTGTCGCGGCTTGCGTGTTCCACAGCAAGTTCGCCATCTTCCACAGCATCGACATCAAAACCTAAGCGTTCCAGCATGGCTTTGGTTACAATGCGCGAAGTGGTTTGATCTTCGGCATAAAGCACGCGACGGGGTGTTCCATCAGCACGCCGAAACGCGGAATGTGAGAACGGAGGATTGGTATTGTGTGTGGCTGCAGCGATCATGTGGCCCACAGCCTAGCTGGCCAATCCTTAGCGGAAGTTTTAACTTTTGCCTAAATCCCGAGCATGCTTAACGAGGTGTTATTTCGAGCCGAGTGTCATGGTATAGGCGGTTTGACTTCCAGCTTTGGAACCGAAATGAGAACGCTTTCAGCGACATGATCAACCTTGCCGTTTTTATCAATGAAAGTTTTCTGCAACCGCTCGACCGCAAGAGTTTTTGGATCTACCCAAATTTTTACTTTCATTTGCAGATCGGAGACGTAAGGTTCCTGCCAGCTTAATATTTTAATTTTTTTGCCGGGCTGCTCAGCGTCCATATTGCATTCTACTTTTGGGTTCATTGGCTTGATCGCCCATTGCGCGTTTAAAATGCTTGATGACCAATTTTCTTCATTCACCTTGGGTCTAGCCCAGTCCTCACCGGAATCCTTCAACCAGACTGTGTGCCCAATCACCACCTCGTAGTGGCCCTTTCCGCTGCCAAACAACGAGGACTTTTCTACCCTGTCGGGCGGAACCACATCAATGATGCGAGTCAAAATCCTGCCGTTGACCAAAGAGTTTTCGATCTCCCGATAGGGCCCAGCCTTGATCATGGCATCGCGCACGGCATTGGCTTCATCCAAGCAACTTGCCTGGGCGAAGCCGCCATATGCCAAAAGAAAAACGAACACCAGTATGGGGCGCATCTGAAGTTCCTCCGTCAGAGCCCCCGCTCTACCAGAATTTTTACAGTGCAAGAACTCTATTGTCTACTTGGTTCCGAACATTCTGTCGCCCGCATCACCAAGGCCTGGCACGATATAACCATGCTCGTTCAAATGAGAATCAACCGATGCGGTGTATATCGGCACATCAGGATGTTCATTATGAAACCTCATAATGCCTTCAGGTGCGGCAAGCAGCGTTACCAAACGTAATTCCTTGGCACCTTTTTCTTTAAGCCGCGAAACCGCAGCAGCAACCGAATTGCCCGTGGCCAACATCGGGTCCACCACAATGGTGCGGCGTTCTGCAATATCTTCCGGCACTTTCATATAGTATTGCACGGGCTGTAAGGTTTTTGGATCGCGGTAAAGCCCGATGTGGCCAACCCGTGCTGATGGAATTAAATCCAACATGCCTTCCAGCAAACCATTGCCAGCCCGCAACACCGAAACGATCACCAGTTTTTTGCCTTTGATCATGGGTGCATCCATCGCGGCAACGGGCGTTTCAATAGGCACTGTTGTCATGGGTAAATCCCGCGACACTTCATAGCCCAGCAACAAACTGATCTCTCGCAGCAACTGCCGAAACACTGCGGTGGGCGTTGATTTATCGCGCATCAGGCTGAGCTTATGCAAAACCAGAGGGTGATCAACAATGTGAAGATTGGGCGGTGCTTTGAATGTCATGCAACCATAATGCAGCGGTTTGCGTTCCATACACAACTGCGACATTGCGGCTATCCACTTTATTATGAATCGGGCTTGCAAATTCAAAGACTCTGAACTATTTGGTAACTCGAAAGGTTACATTATGGCGAAGCTTGATTTTATTGTGCCTGCAGGCACTTCAATTGGTCATGTTCATTTGAAGGTGGCTGATATTGCGCGCGCTATTGGTTTTTATTGCGGCATATTGGGTTTTGAGTTGCAACAAATGTATGGCGATCAAGCGGCATTCATTTCAGCGGGTGGCTATCACCACCACATCGGCCTGAACACGTGGGAAAGCAAAGGCGGCCAACCGCCAGCGCCGGGCACAACCGGGCTTTATCACACTGCCATTCTTTATCCCACGATTGTCGATTTGGCCAACGCCTATAAGCGCGTTTTGTCTCATGGTTTGGAACTTGATGGCGCAGCCGACCATGGTGTATCTGTCGCCTTGTATTTGCGCGACCCTGATCAGAATGGCGTGGAACTTTATTGGGATAAACCCAAAACCGAATGGCCAAAGGGGCCAGACGGAAAGTTAGCCATGGTCAACGCCCGCGTTGATCTTCCAGCACTTCTCAAACAATCGACAATTTAACAAAGGAAAATAACATAATGACAAAAATTCTTGTTCTTTACTATTCCGCTTGGGGCCACATGGAAGCCATGTCCTATGCCGCCGCTGAAGGCGCTAAAGAAGCTGGCGCTGACGTTGTTGTAAAGCGCGTGCCAGAACTTGTGCCAGAAGATGTGGCAAAGTCGATGCATTATAAGCTTGATCAAAAAGCCCCCATCGCCAAGCCAGAAGAATTGGCTGATTATGATGGCATTATTTTTGCCACCGGCACACGCTATGGCATGATGACTGCGCAAATGAAAAACTTCCTCGATCAAACCGGTGGTTTGTGGATGAAGGGCGCGTTGATTGGCAAAGTGGGCTCGGTGATGACATCATCAGCCACCCAGCACGGCGGTCAAGAAGCAACCATTCTGTCGTTCCACACTGTATTGTTGCATCATGGCTTTATCATTGCTGGCTTACCCTATTCTTATCAAGGCCAAATGGGCCATGATGAAATTCGCGGCGGCTCGCCTTATGGCGCGTCAACTGTTGCAGGTGGTGATGGTTCACGCCAACCCGCAAAGCATGAACTTGAAGGTGCGAAATTCCAAGGCAAGCGCGTGGCTGAAATTGCAGCTAAGCTTTCAGCGAAATAATTAGCCTTCTACATAGGGTTTAAGCCCATCGAGAAAGCGCGATACCTGAGAATGGATTGCGCTTTTTTCTTGTTCTTCAAACCGTGAATAACTGGCCACAATTTGTGCCATGCGCGGGTTTTTAGAAAAGCGCTTTTGATGCGTGCCAATAAAGTTCCAATACAGCGCATTGAATGGACAAGCCTCTTCGCCTAAGCGCTGTTTCACATCGTATTTGCAGGTTTTGCAATAATTCGACATTTTATTGATGTAGTTGCCAGATGCCGCATAGGGCTTTGACGCCATCACACCCCCATCAGCATGAAGCGCCATGCCAATGGTGTTGGGCATTTCAACCCATTCAAACGCATCAGCATAAACCGCCAAATACCATTCATGCACTTGGAATGGATCAAGCCCGGCCAGCAGTGCAAAATTTCCAGTGATCATTAATCGCTGTATGTGGTGGGCATAGGCCTCATCACGCGTTTGCTTGATGGCTTGGTGCATGCAATTCATTTTTGTATCTCCTGACCAATAAAGATCGGGCAGGGGCCGCTTGGCATCGAGTGCATTAGATGTGGCATAATCAGGCATCTTCAACCAATAAAGCCCGCGCACATATTCGCGCCAGCCGATGATCTGGCGTATAAATCCTTCAACTGCCGGAAGCGGTGCTTTGCCTTGGGCGTAGCGTTCTTCAACCGCACGACACACGCTTAAGGCATCCAGCAAACCAACATTGATATAAGCTGAAATCATCGCGTGGTTGAGGAAGTATTCGCCTTGAAGCATGGCATCTTGGGTTTCTCCAAAACGCGCCAAGCCATGATCAAGAAAAAGTTGAAAGGCTTGTTGGGCTTGCGGGTGCGTCACCGCAAACCAATAGGGATGCAGCGTTCCGAAATGATGAGCGAAGCGTTTCTCCACCAACGTGATCACCTCTTGGGTGATTGCGTCTGGTCCAAATTTCATCGGGGCTTTAAAAACGTCTGTGGTTTTTGCGGGCTTACGATTTTCAGAATCGAAATTCCATTTTCCACCTTCAGGCTCATCACCATTCATCAACAAGCCGGTTTGCCTGCGCATATCGCGATAGAAATATTCCATGCGCAATTCGCGCCGATCTTTGGCCCAAAGATTAAAGCTGGCATGCGAACATATAAACCGGGTGTCTTCCAACTGTTCAATATGAGAGAGCGCTTCGCGTACACGCCATTCGCTGGGCTCTGTCATCACCACATGGTTTATGCCGTGCCGCTTTTGGGCGCGAGCAACTTCGGTGGCGAGTGATTGGGTGTTGGCACCATCATCAAGCGTTACATAGTCAACCCGCCAGCCCTTCTC
>JAYUHQ010000096.1:0-5803 GCA_043766895.1 Aestuariivirga sp. | reverse complement strand
CAATGCTGTCACCATATGTCAGCAGCACCCCTTCCGGCTTGCATGTTGTGCGCCTATATCATTGAAATGGGACATTCTCGACAAACGGGCGGATTCGCCGAAGCGCCACAACCAGACTTGGAAGGCTATGAACTGCCTGAAAGTGCCGCTGGCATCATGGCGGGGCTGCGGCCTGATGTTTCGGCTTTGCCGATGTTCACACCCTATAAGCCCAGCAAACCGCCAAAAACTGAAGGCGGCAAGCGCCTGGAAGTGGTTTCGGAATATTCGCCCAAGGGCGATCAACCCACCGCCATCAAAGAATTGGTGGCAGGCGTGCAATCCAATGAGCGCAATCAAGTTCTGCTCGGTGTCACCGGCTCTGGCAAAACTTTCACCATGGCCAAGATTATTGAGGCCACCAATCGCCCTGCCCTGATCATGGCACCCAACAAAACTTTGGCGGCGCAGCTTTATGGCGAGTTTCAAAACTTCTTCCCCAACAACGCGGTGGAATATTTTGTGTCTTATTACGATTATTACACACCCGAAGCTTATGTGGCCCGCAGCGATACTTACATCGAAAAAGAAAGCGCCATCAACGAACAGATAGACCGGATGCGCCACTCCGCCACCCGTTCGCTGTTGGAACGCGATGACGTTATTGTGGTTGCGTCCGTCTCCTGCATCTATGGCATTGGTGATGTTGAAACCTATTCGGCCATGGCCTTTCCGCTGAAGAAAAACCAGCGCATGGACCAACGCCAGTTGATCAATGATTTGGTGGCGTTGCATTATAAGCGCAATGACCAAAACTTTGTGCGCGGCACGTTTCGGGTGCGCGGTGACACGATTGAATTGTTCCCATCGCATTTTGAAGATAGGGCATGGCGCATTTCCTTGTTCGGCGATGAAATTGAAAGCCTATCTGAATTTGATCCCCTCACTGGCCAAAAAAAGGCTGAGCTTGAGCAAATTAAAATTTATTCCAATTCGCATTACGTCACACCCAAGCCCACGCTTGAACAGGCGGTTGTGCGCATTAAAAATGATTTGAAAATCAGGCTGGCGGAATTCAATGCGGCAGGCCGGATTCTCGAATCCCAGCGCCTTGAACAGCGCACCATGTTTGATATCGAAATGATGATGGCCACGGGTTCATGCGCCGGCATTGAAAACTATTCGCGTTATCTCACGGGTCGTAAACCCGGTGAACCACCACCGACACTTTTCGAATATCTGCCAGACAATGCGTTGGTGTTCATTGATGAAAGCCATGTCACAATTCCGCAAATCGGCGGCATGTTCAAAGGCGACTTTAGCCGCAAAGCCACGCTATCGGAATATGGCTTCCGCCTGCCCAGCTGCATTGATAATCGCCCGCTGCGTTTTGAAGAATGGGACGCGATGCGCCCGCAAACGCTTTATGTTTCAGCCACACCTGGCGGCTGGGAATTAAACGCGGCTGGCGGCGTATTCAGCGAACAGATCATTCGTCCCACGGGGTTGATTGATCCACCCATCACCATTCGCCCGGTGAAAACCCAGGTGGATGATGTGGTGGCCGAATGCAAGGCCGTGGCGCTGGCTGGCGGGCGCGTGTTGATCACCACGTTGACCAAGCGCATGTCGGAAGACCTCACAGAATATATGCACGAGCAAGGTGTTCGCGTGCGTTATATGCACAGCGATATTGATACGCTTGAGCGCATCGAAATTCTGCGCGATTTGCGCCTTGGCGCCTTTGATGTGTTGATCGGCATCAACTTGCTGCGCGAAGGTTTGGATATTCCTGAATGCGCGTTGGTTGCCATTCTTGACGCGGATAAAGAAGGCTTCCTGCGCAGCGAAACGTCGTTGGTGCAAACCATTGGCCGCGCGGCCCGCAATGTGGATGGCCGCGTGATTATGTATGCTGATCGCATCACCGGATCGATGCAACGCGCCATTGCCGAAACTGATCGCCGCCGTGAAAAGCAAGTGGCTTACAACACGGCCAATGGCATCACGCCGCAATCCATCCGCTCTAACATTCGCGACATCATGGGCAGCATGTATGAGCGCGACCACGTGCAAGTGGACATTGACGGCGCAGGCCCCTTGGTTGGCCACAACCTGCAAAAGGTTCTGGCCGATATGGAAAAGCGCATGCGCGAAGCCGCCGCGAATTTAGAGTTCGAAGAGGCCGCCAGATTGCGCGATGAAGTGAAGCGCTTGAAGGCGGTGGAGCTTGCCGTGATGGAAGACCCGCTGGCCAAGAGTTCGAACATCCAAGGCCCGGAAGAAAACTGGCCCAAGAGCGAGTCACCGAGGCGGGCGGGCAGCAAGGCGGGGAAGGCTGGGACGCGGAGTTATCGGGGGAAGGTTAGATGATTACTTTATGATTCCTAAAAACCTAGTGGATTGGAATATTGAATCCGTGCATGCTTTGGTGCAGCAAGGTGTTTATGAAAGCGATGGTTTTGATTTTAAGGAATGTCTACCCGATCCGAGAGACCCGCTTTGTAAGGAACGCCTGACTAAAACTTGCTGCGCATTTGCAAATAGCTACGGCGGTTTTCTAATATTTGGTGTTAAAAACGATAGCTCACTTTCAGCAACTGAGCGGATGGTTGGCATTGAGGCAAGCATAGATTTCCCTGAGCATTTCGGCAACTTTCCATCAAAGGGTGACCCTGCGGTACAATGGGAATTCAAAAACCCAGCAATCGTCTTACCAAATGGACGCAAGATACATCTTGCCTACATACCCAAAAGTTGGTCCGCGCCGCATGCGTATTTTAATTATAAAAAGACATGGGAGTTTTGCAAGAGAACTAACAAAGGCAATGAACCGATGAGTATGGAAGAAATCAGAGCCAACTTCCTGAACTACTATGAAAAACGCATTAAGCTGCAATTGCTAAAAGCAGAAATTGAACAATTGAGAGGGAATGCGTCAGCTATCGCCAACGCCGACGTTACAAATTCAGGAAAATACTATTCGCTAGTGACTTTGAATCTTGAAGTCATAAATCTCGTCCTAGCCGACACTTACACTGTCATGTCTCAGATACCCGAGCTTATCACCTATCTGTCAGAAATTCGGTCACAAGCGAGACTCGTCAACACCCAAATGGATTTGTTGTTTCGACAAGTAACACAACCATTAAGTGGCATTGAATCCGTGATTCAAAAGCACAATACAAACGTTTTGCCCAACTGCTCTAGAATTATTGAAAATTGCAATTTGGCACTTGCAGCTCTGGGTAAGATATTGATTAGTAACGAATAGGTTGACTGCGGCATCGCACAGAATTACCCTGTCAGTGCATTCAATTGAAGGTCTGGCGTTTGCCAAAGAGACCTCATCCGGCCTTCGGCCACCTTCTCCAGAGGAGAAGGGCGACATAAAGATGGGTAATACAGAACTTTTAGTTTCTCTTTTGGAGAAAGGCGAAACAATTGAGGGCGGTGCTAGGCTTTTCCCTTCTCCTTTGGAGAAGGTGGCCGAAGGCCGGATGAGGTCCCTAGCTGCCTCGCTCTGTCATCACAATTAAAATTCCATCGCAAACGCCGATCATGTTTTCAAAGACATCGACGTTGCCGATGCGATGAACCAATAGTCCCTGAGATTTCAGATACGCACTGCGCCTTTCATCATGCGCAATCTCATGTGCATCGCCATGTGTAGCGCCATCGACTTCGATCACCACGCCGAATTCGTGATTGATAAAATCCACGATATGAGGCCCCACTGGAACTTGCCGATAGAATTTATATCCACCACAACTGCGATTGCGCAGATAGCCCCATAGTTTACGCTCAGCCTCCGTGGGCTCGCGGCGCATGTGTTTGGCACGCGCATAGGTTAGCGGTGTAGGATTAAGAGACCTCATCCGGTGCTTTGCGCCACCTTCCCCAAAAGAGGAAGCGTGAAATCGGCTACCGATGAGGTTACTTACTGCGTAAACCCACACTGCTTCTGTTCCATGTCTATCTGCTTGGTGATGCGGATGGCGTTGGCTTCATAGGCTTGGGTTACAGTGCCGTGGGCAACGGTTTTGTCTTTCAGCGGGCTAACGGCTTCACACAAATGGAACACATGGGGTTCAGTTGCTTTTTTAGCGCCGTTTTCTGGTGCAATCCAATAGACCACATCAAGCCCATTGGGGTTTGCCGCAGATTTTGTCGCCGCAGCCACGGCAGATGAATCGCGCGCAATGTCTTGCGCTTGCGAGGCAACTTCTGGCGAACAGGCCGTTGTGGGTTGGCCCGCTTTGATCTGGGTGGCGCAGGCGTTCATGTCTTGGGTATATTGCTCAACCGATGGCGGTTTGAAATTAACCCCCATCACCGTTGCCACCACGGCCAGAACCGCACCAACGCCACCAGCGATTTGCTTGTTCTTCGGGTCCATATCCTTGTCCATCAAAATCAAAACCAGCAGTGGCAAGAAGGCAATCACCGTCATGATTGCGCCCAGCTGGTTTTGAGCAAAGAAGCTGGCTGAATTGGCGCGGCTGGCCGGATCATTGCGATAGGCCGCCTTCCACATCATGCTGCCCGCAATGGCGAATATGGCGATGCCAACCAAAAGGCCAATCAGCAAAGGCAGATTGCCGCCGCCGCTCCCAGCGTCAAACTTGTGATGCAGCAGCATATAGATGGCCGCAATTTCGCCGCCGATGGCCACAATCCAAGCCAACCATGCGAACATGCGAAGCCGGCTGGCAGAACCCTTCTGGCCTTGGTTGGCTTGCCAATCTTTGGTCACATCAGGTTTGTTGTCTGGCATGTTTTTATTCTCCAATTCAAAATTTCGCAGGGCGCAGGTGCGTCAAAACTTGGCAGAACCTTTTGGTTTGTCAACACCTGTGCAAATGGCTTTTTGGTCAAACCAATGGCAGCCTATTCGTTACAATCTGAAACCACAATGCGGCAGGCCACATCGCTTTTGCATGCACTCATGGCTTGTTTTTCAGCGCCGTCTTTGCTGTCTGATTGGCCCCATCCGCCTTGGCCTTTGCCGGAAACAGCAAGTGCGCCACATTGTTGATAGGTCACAACAGATTTGCAGGCAGCGCCGCCTGCTTCTTTACAAAAGCCCATGGCCGCATCAATTGCTTCCTGCTCTGCAGCGCCGCCACCAACGCCATAAAAAGGTTCACGCTCAGCCACAGCGGCATCAACGGCGATGGCACCCCATTTGGGTGTTGCGCCAAGTGTGGGCGAAGCGATGATCGCAATAAAAGCAACGGCAAAAGCAGCGCGGGCAAGAAACATTTTTTTCTCCAGTGTGATTCGTGTTGGCAACAATACCCACGAGATAAGCCGCTTTTATTCCGCGCGACACTACAATCTGAAACCTATTTCCCAACCTCGATCATCACTTCGTTGCGCCGAAATAGGCCAAGTGTCCACGGTGGATTATAGAAAGCATAAGTTGGGGCGGCCAAAATCTGCAGATTTTTGGCTGTGATATAAGCATTAAGTTCGTTGGTCTTGCTGGCCAACAAAGCTTCATCAGCCACGCCGCTGAATTTTATAATGGCATAGCGCTTTGAATTAAGTTTTACCAGTTGCACGGCGGGATTATTGGGCTTGGGCAATGTGTCTATTGAATAGCCCGAAGGCATAATAAAGCGCACCGTCCATTCGTTGCCTGCACCTTGTTGCGTGACTGGTGCCGTCATCGCAATTTTCTCACTGGTCTGTTGGGTTACAGGCGCAGTCATCGCCACTTTTTGGGATTTAGTGTTGTTGCCAAAAATATAATCGGCAATCAGTCGAAACCCTTGGTTGATGGCAATGCTGCGATCACCCTGCACTTTGGCTTCCGCGG